>JAFTMM010000081.1 GCA_017452405.1 Clostridia bacterium
GCTACAAGTCCGTCTGCACCCGTAGCGCCCGTTACGGAGGCTACGCCACAGCCGAAAACAACGAGGAGCATAGTGCCGAGACCTTCGGCTACGTATTGCTTAATATGCTTTTTCATGCCTATCTCCTTAATTACTAACCTTATTAATCACTAACCTTAATAAGCCTATTGCCCACAAGGTCACAGCTGGTAAGATAATATTTTACTCCGCCTATCGTTACTTCCTTTTCCGCGCGACTTCCCGAACCGTGCAGGTGTCCGTAAACCACCGCTTTCGGTGCAAACTCCGAGATAACGTCCGTGAACGGCGTGGAGCGGAACGTGCTGTTAAAGGGTGGATAATGCGTCATGACGTATAGCTCGTCCCCTTCCTCCATGAGCTTTTTTGCATACTCAAGCGACATTCGAAGGCGGAGGACTTCACGATCGTAAATCTTTTTATCTTCCGGCGATTGCTGTTTATTCGGTTCGGGCGTAGCCCACAACCGAGAACCGCAAATTACTTTATTCCCTATGCGTACTGCGTCGTTTTGAACGGCATAGGTTTTAGGCGGAAGTGACGCGCGGACGGCGGTGACTGACTTCCACCAATAATCGTGATTGCCTTTTACGAGGACTTTATGTCCGCTAAAACGGTCAAGATAATCAATATCGCTTTTTGCTTCCTCTAAATTCATTGCCCAAGACAGATCGCCGGCAATCAATACGATATCCTCCTCACCCACGTTTTCCGACCAGCTTTTTTCGATACTTTCAAGGTATCCGTCCCAAACGGGTCCGAAGATATTCATGGGTTTAGGGTTATTTATCGACAAATGGAAGTCGCTTATTGCAAACACGTTCATATGCATATTATACCAAACCTAAGCGCAAAATGCAAGGGTTAAGAGCTTATCAGTCAAAAACCTCGGTGCAGTTAACGTCGGTAAGCCTTGCTTGCGGATAGTTAAGCTCGCAAGTATTAATAATCGCGTCGCATTCGGTTAGTATTCTTACAATAGTGCGCAAACAGCCTTTGACGGTAGCAACGCTATCATCTATTATGCCTATACGCGATATAAACTCCGCGCAGACGTCTACGCTGTAATTGCAGTCTGGTATGGTAAGGAGCAAATCCTCCGTTTCGCTTATCGTCGAAGTCGCTGAACCTAATCTGCCTGCGCTGTCCGTATACGTAACCGTAACCGGGAAAGTATAGTTAACGACTATTCTTCGGCGACATTTGACTTCGTTTCCAACGATTACAGAAGTTACAACAGCAGGGCCTGAAGAAAAGGCGGAAATAAAGTTAAGAGGCGGAGAAACGGGCTGAGGAGTAAACGAAGACAGCGGTAAATCCACGTCTAATCTACGCGTATTTTGCGCACCGTCGAATATGCGAGTGAGCTTCACCGCCATTCGAGGTGGAAAGCAACCGTTGTTGTCGTTACAATTACAATTACAGGGCATAAAAAAACCTCCGATACGATATCATATTCAGAGGTTTTATTTTATGTGAATGATTATTCTTCGCTTTCGTCCGTATCTTCGCTTTCGTCCATGAGTGCGGACTCGTTGCTTGCGCTTAAGATTTGCTCGATTCGGGCAATAACTTCATCTCTGCCCTGTCCCGAATCTGCGGAGGTGAGAATGACGTTGCCCACGCCGATTTTGAGCGCAGTTGCAATCTGACGGCGCGCCCTGCTCTGCTGTACTCTTGACAGCTTATCCGCTTTGGTCGCAACGACCGTGAACGGCAAACCCTTCGCGTAAAGGTAGGCAATCATCTGCTTGTCGAGCGCAGTCGGTTCGTGTCTTATATCCACGAGCGCAAGAGTATGCGCAAGAGTGGTCGTCGTTTCAAAATAACCGTTGGTCAGTTTACTCCACTTCTCTATCTCGCTCTTTGCCGCTTTCGCATAACCGTAGCCGGGAAGGTCAACGAGCACGAACTTTCCGTCGTCTATATCAAACAGGTTAAGAAGCCTCGTTCTGCCCGGCGTAGAGGAAGTCTTAGCGAGTTTTTTGCGCGCGGTCAGCATGTTAATAAACGAGGACTTGCCTACGTTCGATCTGCCTGCCACACAAATTTCGGGGCAAGTATACTTTTCGCTTTCTTCCTTATACGTCTTTAAGTCAGCGAAAGATTTGATAAATTTTGCGTTCTTTATCATTTCAGTGCAAGCGCAAACACCTCGTCAATGGTAGACACGGGGTATATTGTCACTTTCTCCTTTACTTCGGCGGGTATTTCGTCGAAGTCTTTTTCGTTTTCTTTAGGCACGATCAAGCGCGTCTTGCCTGCTCTAAGAGCTGCAAGCGACTTTTCTTTCAGTCCGCCGATTGCAAGCACTTTACCTCGGAGGGTTATTTCACCCGTCATGGCAACGTCGGCGCATACCTTTCTGTCCGACAGCGCGCTGGCTATTGCAGTCGCCATCGTTATACCTGCGCTCGGTCCGTCCTTGGGCGTAGCGCCTTCAGGAACGTGAACGTGCAGGTCGCAGTCGTTGAACACGGAAGGATTGATTCCGATTTCTTCCGCTCTTGCGCGCACGAGCGAGGTCGCAGTTAAGGCAGACTCTTTCATTACGTCGCCGAGGTTGCCGGTCAAGCGCACGTCGCCTTTTCCGCCGGGAAGTACGGTCACTTCCACGTCAAGCGTTACACCGCCCGAAACCGTCCAGGCAAGACCTGTAACTGCGCCCACTTCGTCTACGTCGGAGGAAGTTGTTTCGGAATACTTCTCTTTGCCGAGATATTCGGTCAAGTTCTTTTCCGTAACGTTAAACTTACGGCGAGTAGGCTTTTCAAGTAGCGCAACCGCTATCTTACGAACTACGCTTCCGATCTCCCTTTCAAGGTTTCTCACACCGCTCTCTCTGGTATATCTGCGGATTATGCGGATGATAGACTCGTCGGTGAACGCTACGAGCTTAGCGTTAACGCCGTTTGCGTCGCACTGCTTGGGAATTAAATACTGCTTTGCAATTGCAAGCTTTTCAGTATAGGTATAACCGCCGAGCTCAATGACTTCCATTCGGTCAAGGAGCGGAGGATCAATAGTCTCTACCGAGTTGGCGGTAGTAACGAACATAACTTTGGAAAGATCGAACGGCATTTCAAGGTAGTGATCCTTGAATTTGTCGTTTTGGTTGGTGTCAAGCACTTCAAGGAGCGCGCTGGAGGGATCTCCACGGAAGTCCGAGGTCATTTTGTCTATTTCGTCAAGCAGGAATACGGGGTTATTAACCTCTGCGTCACGCAGTCCGCTTATAATGCGACCGGGAAGCGAGCCTATGTACGTACGGCGGTGTCCGCGGATTTCCGCTTCGTCACGCACTCCACCGAGGGATACGGAAACGAGCTTTCTTCCAACGGCGCGCGCTATCGATTTAACGATAGACGTCTTGCCTACGCCCGGAGGTCCTACGAAGCAGAGCACGGGCGCTTTCATATCCTTCTTTAACGCGCATACGGCGAGATATTCCACAATACGGCGCTTAACCTTTTCAAGACCGTAGTGGTCCTCGTCAAGGATTTTACGTACTTCGGCGAGGTCTATACTCTCGTCCGAGCTTTCCGCCCACGGCATTTCCAGGATAAGGTCAAGGTAGTTTCTCGACACCGTGCTTTCGGGTGAGGACGGCGCCATTTTGCTGAGGCGCGCA
>JAFTMM010000082.1 GCA_017452405.1 Clostridia bacterium
ATCGGGTGAAACTCCTCAGGGACTTTATACGGACGCTGTTAAAGACAGCTATGACGACTACTCGGATGCTGCAATCGTAGTAATTTCCCGTATCGGCGGTGAAGGTTACGACCTTCCCAGAACGATGACCAAAGAGTTTGGCGACAGCACTCCTATTTCAGGAGCTAACGCAACTGATCATTACTTACAGCTCGATAAGAATGAGAGAGCAATGATCGCGGACGTTTGCAATAACTTCGAAAAGGTAATCGTACTTATCAACTGCTCTACGCCTATGGAGCTCGGCTTTATTGAAGAAAACGAGAAGATTGACGGAGCGCTTTGGATAGGTAATCCCGGTGGAAACGGTCTTAACGCGCTCGGAAAGATTCTTTCAGGTGAAGTTAATCCTTCGGGCAGAACGGTAGATAACTTCGCTCGTGACTTCAAGAACGATCCTACTTGGGCTAACTTTGGTAACAACCTTACTACTGACGGTAACGAGTATACGGTCGGCGGAGCAGGCCAGGGCTATTTCTACGTTGAGTATGAAGAGGGTATCTATTACGGATATCGTTACTACGAGACCAGAGCTTACGACGAAGGCGAAGAATGGTATGACGAAGCGGTTGTATATCCTTTCGGTTACGGCTTGTCCTACACCTCCTTCGATTGGGAGATTGTCAGCGCATTCCCCGAAGACCGCGCTCTCGCTAAGGACGGCACGATAACGGTTAACGTAAAAGTAACCAACACGGGTGACGTTGCAGGAAAGGACGTAGTTCAAATGTATTACTCCGCGCCTTACTGGACGGGCGAGATTGAGAAGTCGCACGTAGTTCTCGGCGATTACGCTAAGACGGGCGTTATAGAGCCCGGTGAGGACGAAACGGTTACTCTTACGCTTAAGGTTCGCGATATGGCGTCCTACGACTACAACGACGCTAACGTAAACGGATTTAAGGGCTACGAGCTTGACGCAAGTTCTTCAAGCAACCCTTATCAGATCTTTATCGGTAAAAACGCTCACGACGCTTGGGCGGGCGAGAACGCCGACGACTTCACGCTCGCGTTCGGTTCTGCAGCTCATAAGTACGACGACGAAGGCGTTGAAAACCGTTTTGACGAAGTAAGCAACGGATTCGAAAAGCTTGTTGATAGTAACTCTTCCGTTAAGACCTATATGTCGAGAACGGACTTCGATTTCACTTTCCCGACTACTCCTACGGCAGAGGATCGTGAAGTATCGCAGGATTTCATCACTTCGCTTGCTTGGACGGTCGATGACGAGAATCAGCCTTACTACTCGGATAAGACCTATCAGCAGGAACAGCCTACCGAACTTAAGCTTTACGACCTGATTGATTTTGAGAACGGAACGGTTAGCGTTGACTATGAAGACGAAAGATGGGAAGAGCTTCTTGACTCTCTCGGTCTTGCGGAAATGGCGTCGCTTATCGGTCAGGGTAACTATAAGACCAACGCTATTACGAGCATTGACCTTCCTTTGACGACCATGCCCGACGGTCCTGCAGGCTTCACCGCATTCATGGGTGACCCCAGCGTATACGGTACCGCGTTCTACGCTTCGGAGTGCGTAATCGGTGCAACCTTCAACAAAGATCTTGCTCACGATATGGGCGTTATGATTGGTATTGAAGGCTTGTTCGGTAACGTAAACGGCGACGGCAGACCTTACGCCGGTTGGTACGCTCCCGCTATCAATATCCACCGTTCGCCCTTCTCGGGAAGAAACTGGGAATATTATAGCGAGGACGCTCTTCTTTCGGGTAAGATGGCTGCGAACGTTATCGCAGGCGCGCGTTCGTGCGGTGTGGCGTGCTTCGTTAAGCACTTCGCGCTCAACGATCAAGAAACCAACCGTGACACCAACGGCGTGCTTACTTGGGCTAACGAGCAGACTATCAGAGAAATTTATTTGAAGCCCTTTGAGCTTGCGGTTAAGGAAGGCAGATCCAACGCTATAATGTCCTCGTTCAACCGTATTGGAACGACGTGGGCAGGAGGTTCTTACGACCTTCTTACCGGCGTACTCAGAAAGGAATGGGGATTCCAGGGCGCGGTTATCACCGACTATAACCTCTCGGATTACATGAACGTAGAGCAGATGATCAGAGCAGGTGGCGACCTTAACCTCACTCAGGACGACAGACCTAGCGTTGATAATGCTTCGTCCACTCAGATTGCTTGTATCCGTCAGGCTACTAAGAATATCCTTTATACCGTTGCAACCTCCATGGCTATGAACGGCCACGGCGACGGCGTGGTGTGGGGAATAGGTATGCCTACCTGGGTAGTTATCGTAATCTGGGTTAATATCGGCGTAGCAGTCGGACTTGGCGTTTGGGGATTCTTTGCAATCAGAAAGGCGCTCAAAAAAGCCAAAACTAAGGCCGAATAAATTAAGCCCCTCTAACAAGTCGGAAATGTCCGACACAAATACAAAGAAACACGACGGAAAGGCAATCTTCCGTCGTGTTTCCTTTTTGGTCGTTACACGCCTCGCCTTAGACTTTAAAGAGAGGCGCAAAGCGCGCGTTTAGTTGCAGTTGTTGGTCTTATTAGCCTTGTTCTGCGCCTTGTTCTGTGCGTTCTTCGCACTCTTAGCGTTAGAACCGTTGTTCTGCGCGTTCTGTGCATTGTTGGAATTGTTCTGTGCGTTCTGTGCATTGTTGGAATTGTTCTGCGCGTTCTGAGTGTTGTTGCTTGCATTCTTAGTGTTGTTGCTTGCGTTAGACGCATTCTTAGCGCATCTGCCCGAAGACGTCTTGCCTACATTATTGGTATTATTGTTATTAGCCATAGTGAATTTTTCACCTCCTTACGCGTTTAGTATAACCGAATTGAGGGTAATATAATTATGGAAAATATTGTTTTAAGAAAGGGGTTTTCTTAAGATTAAACTTTTATGCGCTAAAAAGTTTGACAAAAAGTTTTAGAATAAGGTTTCCGCAAGCAGACTTATTGAATAAGGTTTCCGCAAGCAGACTTATTGAATGTAGATAAGTGAGGGTTTCGATTATTGTTACTTGGCATTACAAACTTTTTTAGCGCCAAAAAGTTTGATCAAAAGACGCCGAGAACCCTTGCGGTGGGTTCTCGGACTCTCCTAGAACGCCTTTAAGGTCTTTTATCACGTAATGAGTATCTTATTCCGTCATTCTGAGCGGTGCCCTAAGGATCTAAGGCTCCCTCGGAGAGGGACCCATATGCTCACTGCTTGGCTATAAACAGTCCACAAGACTGTTTATTACGCGTCGTGCCTCTGAGAGGAAGGCTTAGGAATTCTATCTTCTCTTTCGTTCCCGCCAGAATTGACATGGAAGTAGTTTAAGTAACTTTTGCCTAAAAACAACCTAAAAACAGTTTTTTTTTTACAAATACTGTGATAAAATTAATCAGTAAACATCTGCAAAATTTTATGGAGGAATAAACATGCAGTTTTCCAAGGAAGTAGAAAGAATGGTCTGCGTTGCCAAGGGACCTAAGCACGGTCCGGCTCCCATTCCCGAAGAGGGCAAGTGGGTACAGGCCTATAAGATTGAGGACATCAACGGCTACACTCACGGTATCGGTTGGTGCGCTCCTCAGCAGGGCGCGTGCAAACTCAGCCTTAACGTTAAGGACGGTATCATCCGCGAAGCTCTCGTAGAGACCATTGGTTGCTCGGGTATGACTCACTCGGCGGCTATGGCAGGCGAAATCCTTCCCGGCAAGACGCTTCTCGAAGCGCTTAACACCGACCTCGTTTGCGACGCAATCAACACCGCTATGCGCGAACTTTTCCTTCAGATCGTATACGGCAGAACCCAGTCGGCGTTCTCCGAGGGCGGTCTCGTAATCGGCGCAGGTCTTGAAGACCTCGGTAAGGGCGAACGCTCCATGACCGGTACGATTTACGGAACGGAGGATAAGGGCGTTAGATATCTTGAACTTACCGAAGGCTACATCACCAAGATGGCGCTCGATAAGGATAGTCAGGTTATCGGCTACGAATATATCAAACTCGGCGTAATGCTCGACAAGATTAAGGCAGGCATGAGCGCAGACGACGCTCTCAAGGCTGCTACCGGTCATTACGGCAGATTCACCAAAGAGGACGGGGTAATTAAGTATATCGATCCCCGTAAGGAATAAGGAGGTTTATTACAATGGCTGTTACTTTTGAAGGTTACGAAAGAAGAGAGGCTAAAACCTCCGAAATTATGAAAAAGTACGGAATTAAGGATTTCGACGACGCTCTCAAGATCTGCACCGACAAGGGCTTCAATCCTTATGAAATAACTCAGGGTATTCAGAACATCTGCTTTGAGAACGCTAAGTGGGCTTACACGCTCGGCTCGGCTATCGCAGTCAAGAAAGGTTGCACCAAAGCCGCAGACGCAGCGCGCGCTATCGGCGAAGGACTTCAGGCTTTCTGTATCCCCGGCTCGGTTGCTGAACAGCGTAAGGTAGGTCTCGGACACGGCAACCTTGCAGCAATGCTCCTTGAAGAAGAAACCGAATGTTTCTGCTTCCTCGCAGGTCACGAGTCTTTCGCGGCTGCAGAGGGCGCTATCGGTATCGCTAAGAGCGCTAACAAGGTTCGTAAGACTCCTCTCCGCGTTATCCTTAACGGTCTTGGCAAAGACGCAGCTATGATTATTTCAAGAATCAACGGCTTTACCTACGTTCAGACCAAGATGGACTATTTCGGCGATAAGGTAGAAATCGTGAACGAAACCGCTTACTCCGACGGCGAGCGCGCTAAGGTACGTTGCTACGGCGCTGACGACGTTCGTGAAGGCGTTAAGATCATGTGGCTCGAAAAGGTAGGCGTTTCCATTACCGGTAACTCCACCAACCCCACTCGCTTCCAGCACCCCGTTGCAGGCACTTACAAGAAAGAGTGCGTTGAAAACGGCGTTAAGTACTTCTCCGTTGCTTCGGGTGGCGGTACGGGTAGAACGCTTCACCCCGACAATATTGCAGCAGGCACTGCTTCTTACGTCATGACCGACACCAGGGGTAGAATGAACTCCGACGCGCATTTCGCAGGCTCGTC
>JAFTMM010000083.1 GCA_017452405.1 Clostridia bacterium
GGAGCATGGCGACCGATAGGATATCAAAAATTATCAATAATAACCCGTAGCCGTCAATTCATGGAGCGAGCGTGAGCGAAGCGAGAATTCATGACAGCGAAGCTGTCAATTCATGCAAACGCAACGCGTTTGCAATTCATGGCTTACTTGTAAGGCAAAAAGCGTTTGCAATTCATGCCTTTTAAGTAAGGCAACATGCATCTTATTGTAGCAAGGAGAATAAATGACTAGTAAACGAATTATTCCTTGTCTGGACGTAAAGGACGGACGGGTAGTAAAAGGCGTAAATTTCGTTAACCTGATTGACGCAGGCGATGCGGTGGAGAACGCCGTATCGTACGAAAAAGCAGGAGCTGACGAAATCGTATTCCTTGACATAACGGCGACTTATCGTGGCGACAAAACTGTTGCGGACATGGTTAGCCGTGTTGCCGAGCGCCTTTTTATTCCGTTTACCGTAGGCGGAGGCGTGCGCACTACCGAGGATATGAAAAATATTCTGCGCGCAGGCGCGGATAAGGTGGGCGTAAACAGCGCGGCGGTTCACCGTCCCGAGCTCATAAGCGAGGGCGCTGAGCTGTTCGGCAGTCAATGCATAGTCCTTGCAATCGACGCTAAGAAAGAGGGCGAGCGGTGGATAGTATACACCGCAGGCGGTCGCAAAAACGAAGGTATTGACGCAGTCGAATGGGCGGTGCGCGGAGTTCAGCTTGGTGCAGGGGAAATACTTCTTACTAGCATGGACGCGGACGGCACGAAAAAAGGCTTCGACCTTGAACTTACCAAAGCCGTATCTTCGGCGGTTAACGTACCCGTCATTGCTTCGGGAGGAGCAGGAAGCAAAGAGCATTTTGCCGAAGCGTTCGAAGTCGGCGCGGAAGCGGCTCTTGCGGCGTCGTTATTCCACTTCAGAGAACTCGACATTGGGGACTTAAAGTCCTATCTTTCGGAAAGAGGAATCCCCGTACGACCTGTTAAGCGATAAAATTGAATTAAAGTAATATGGAAATGAAAATCGACAAAGTTGTAGAGCGCTTTGCAAAAGCATTCGGTAGCATACGTAACGCGCGGATAATAAAGAGGCAGGCAAATAACTTCGCCTTAAAATTCAAGTATCCGCTCCTTATGCTTATTTGTATTGCCGTTATAGCGCTACTCGTCGTCTTTCAGGTTATCCTGCAACAGTTCGACGTGATATATATCGTATGCGAGAGCATAATCATAGTTTTTATGGTGGCGTTTATTGCGCTGTTCGCCGTGAGCTGGAAGATTAACCTGCAAAACGCTTCTTGCGCCGAGATTATAGAGTACTACTATGACGGCGAAACCAAATGCCTTTATTCGACCGTTGCGGGTGGCGGTAGCAAGGCTGAATGGAAGGAAGCGCGATTTTACTTCTATGGCGAGGATCAGGCGGAATTGTTTGAGGGCGGTGAAAAAATTTATCAGCCTTTCGTGTATAAAAAAGTCCGCGGTCACGCGCGCAACTTCGCCTTACTGTCTTTGGAAGCGCTTCTTACTAACTTCTTTGAAAATGCAGAAGTGTTGGAGGAAGATGAAAATCACGTGTCGTTGTCAAGTGGCTTCCGTTTTTATATGAACGGCGATAGGCTTGTTAGGTTCGAAATAGACGGAATGTACAGCGAGTGTTTTGAAAACAACTTCCCGATATACGCGCCTCTTGCTATGAGCAAAAGTTATACGTTTACTTATGAGTTTGAGGAAATAAACAGGGAAAATTACTCCATGATACTCCCCGAAATAGTGCGTTACGCCTGCGATTATTACTTCCTGCCACTCCCCAAAGCGAACGGACTGTATATTGAAAACAACAAAAAATAACCGACGAAGGTAATATAATTATGGAAAAAATAAGAACGAGATTTGCCCCCTCTCCGACGGGTTATCTCCATATCGGAGGAATGAGAACTGCGCTTTATGCGTATTTATTCGCAAAGCAAAAGGGCGGGGATTTTATCCTGCGTCTTGAAGATACGGACAGGGAAAGACTGGTCGGCGACGCCGCTCAGATTATCTACGACAGTATGAAAGAATCCGGACTCGTGTACGACGAAGGCCCGGACGTTGGCGGTAATTACGGACCGTATATTCAGTCCGAACGCCGAGAGATATATATGGAGTACGCTAACAAACTCATCGAAAGCGGTGACGCGTACTATTGCTTCTGCACCAAAGACCAGCTTGACGATATGCATAAGCGTGGCGCGACCAAGTACGACAAGACTTGTCTGAAACTCCCTTTAGCTGAAGCGAAGGCGAGGGTGGCGTCAGGTGAGCCTTACGTTATCCGTCAGAATATACCGACTGAGGGCGAATATACCTTCCACGACCACGTTTTCGGTGACGTAACCGTACCTTACGCCGACCTTGAGGACAACGTACTCATCAAAAGCGACGGATTGCCGACGTATAACTTTGCAAACGTAGTTGACGACCACCTTATGGGAATAACGCACGTTATTCGTGGAGTGGAATACCTTTCGTCTACGCCTAAGTACGACCTTTTGTACCGCGCGCTGGGTTGGCAACCGCCTGAGTATATCCACTTACAGCCCATTATGCGTGACGCGCAACACAAACTGTCCAAGCGTTACGGCGCGGCAAGCTATAAGGACTTTATCAATAAGGGCTACTTAAAAGACGCAATAGTCAACTATATCGCGCTTCTCGGCTGGAGTCCTAAAGACAATACGGAAAAGTTCGGCATGGACTATATGCTCGAAAACTTCTCACTTGACGGACTTTCGCGCTCACCCTCTATTTTTGATGAAGCAAAACTCCGCTGGCTCAACGGCGTTTATATCAAGGATATGACGGAGGAGGAGTTCTACGAGCACGCTCTTCCGTTTATGGAGCAGGTGAAGTATCTCAAGGGCTATGACCTTAAATACCTTGCCTCCCTTCTTCACTCGCGTTGTGAGTCGTTTGCGGACGTAGGCGACAGCAAGTACTTCAAAGATATGCGCACGGACGTAGACCTTTCCGTTAACCTGACCGAGTTCTTGACTAAGTTCGACTCGCTTACGCCCGAACTTTTCGTGCACGCTAAGAATAAGACGGACGAGGCTAAGGCAAAGGAAATGCTTCCCGACCTTATCAAATTGACCGAAGAACATTACGGCGACGGACTCTATCCCGCACTTGAAGCGTACGCAACTGAAAAGGGCGTGAAAAAAGGCGCGGTGCTTTGGATCTACCGCATAGCGATTACCGCTTCGCCCGTAACTCCCGGTGGAGCAACCGAAATGGCTACGCTTCTCGGTAAAGACGAAACGCTTAGACGACTGAACGTAGCGCTTCAAATGCTCGGATAACTTATATAGTGATAAACGACCGTAGGATAGACTGCGGTCGTTTTGTTATTATTGTAGGGGGATCTCCGCCCGAATAGGGATTGTTCCTTGAAAAATAAAACTGCCTACGCTAACAGCATAGACAGTCTTTTCTTTCGTGTTTCTTAAGTAAGCAGGGCAGGGAAAATTATTCAGCGTCCTTCTTGGATGCTTTCTTGGTCTTCTATGCAGCTTTTTCTGCGTCAGCCTTAGCCTTCTTAGCGGCAGCTTCTGCTTCTGCCTTAGCCTTTTTCTCAGCTTCCTTAGCAGCTGCGCGTTCCTGCATCTTCTTAAGATTTTCTGCACGGAGAGCCTCTGCCTTTTCACGAGCAGCCTGAGCCTTTTCTGCTGCGATAGTCTTGTTGTCTTTCTTGATATTAACGATAATCTTACCGCTCTTTACGCCGGAAAGACGTGCGGAAAGACGAGACTTCTTGTTGGAAGCGTTATTCTTATGAATAATGCCGTTAGTTGCCGCTTCATCAATAACAGACATAAGGTCGGGAAGCATCTTTTCTGCTTCGTCAAGCTTAAGGGTATCGATGTAGTCGTTGAACTTTCTGATTGCATTGCGCATTTTGGAGCGCATAGCCTTATTTTCGAGGGTTTTCTTCTCGGTAACGAGAACTCTCTTCTTTGCTGATTTAATGTTAGGCACGATTTATCTCCTGAAAAATTATACTATATATTATCGAACTGCTTTATTTTATCACAAAATATTTTGTAATGCAAGCAATTATTTACACTTTTTGCGCAAATTATTAATAATATGGATAATTTTTCTCGTACAGACCTCGCTTCGGAGCTGATTAAAGTCAAAGGCAGACCGTTTGACGGCGTATGCTCGGTGAGCGAAATCGTGCTTGATAAAGCTTTGGCCGAAAAGTACGGCAAAGCGGAGGGCAAATACGTGACGCTGGAAACGGACGCGCTAAGCGGTTATTCCGAACGTGATAAACGCCGACTGTCCTCAGCCTTAAAAACGGAGCTTGATAAACTAGTGGTGAATAAACGCACCGCGCTTATCGTCGGGCTGGGTAATTCATTGATGACCGCAGACGCTCTCGGTGCGGAAACCTGTAAACTCATAAACGTTGGTGACAGGCTGAAAACGCTTTGTCCTAACGTCGAGGGCAATACGGGCGTGGACAGCTTTGACGTAGTTAGCGGAGTAGTGTCGCGGATTAATCCCTCCGTCGTAATCGCAATCGATAGTCTTGCCGCCGCCTCCACGTCGAGGGTGTGTCGGGTTATTCAAATGTGCGACGCGGGTATAACGCCGGGTAGCGGAGTGTCCAATCACCGCCGAAAACTATCCTTTCATTCTCTTGGCGTTCCCGTGATTTCCATCGGTGTTCCTCTCGTGGTTTACGCTTCCACGATTATCCGTGACGCAGGCGGTGACGAAAGCGGTTATGAATCGCTGATTGTAACGCCCAAAGACGTAGATTTCCTCGTCCGTGAATGTGCCGTAGTGCTTGCAAACGGTATAAATGCGACTTTTAGTTAATAAAGTAGCTATAAATTGCACTTGCGGTGCATGGTCGCTTGCGCTATGAATTGCACCTGCGGTGCATGAATTGCGCTCTTACGAGCGCATGAATTGATTTGCTAATCGCAAATCATGAATTGCAACCTTCGCTTGCATTTCGGATAAAATTAATCAATAATGACGGCGTAGCCGTCAATTCATGGAGCGAGCGGATAGCGAAGCGAGAATTCATGACAGCGAAGCTGTCAATTCATGCAAACGCAACGCGTTTGCAATTCATGCCTTACTTGTAAGGCAAAAAGCGTTTGCAATTCATGCCTTA
>JAFTMM010000084.1 GCA_017452405.1 Clostridia bacterium
AAGCCAGCCTTGCCGAAGAAACGGAAAAGAAAAAAGGCGAGCTTAGTTCAACCTACGACGAGGCAGTAGAAAGCTTTTCACAGGACGCTCTTAAGCGCGGAATGGCACGCTCCAGCGTAGCGGTGAACGGCATAGCGTCGCTGGAAAAGAGCAGAGCGGAAGCGCTTAATCTCGCAGTGAAAGAAGCCGATTCCGAACTCAAGGCTATTGACGAGGAGATAGCTTCGCTTGAAACGAGCAGGGCTAAGGCACTCGACGCGTTCAATATCGCGCATGCAGCGAAAGTGACGGAGAGAATAGCGGAGCTTACCGAGGCGCGTGACGAAAAGGTAGCAGAAGTGCTGGAGTACAACAACAAGATGCTACAGCAGGAGATGCAGGACGCCTACGACAAGATGGCTCTTGAAAGCGATCTGGAAACGGAGTACTTAAAACAGCTTCAGCTCAAAGAAGAGCTGGGTGAATCGGACGCAGCGCTTAGCGAAAAGAACAAAGCTAAGTACGAAGCAGTACGCTCTTATCTTCTCGGCATGAGCGCAGAAGAGGCAAGAGAAGCGGTGAGATCGGACGCTCTGGTACGCGACTCGCTTACGGACTATTACTACTATAGACTGTATAACGAGTTCGTATAAAGGAGGGCGGAATGAAGTTCACGAAGAAATGCTTTATAGCGCTCGGCTCGTTCGTAGTGCTTATGCTACAGGCGTTCGGACTGAAGTTCGACCTGCCGGTAGTGAACGAAGCCATAGCGAGCGTAGCGTCATTGCTCGTAATGCTCGGAATCATATCCGACTCTAAGTCCAAGGCAGAAGACACGTCAACGAAAACTCTCGAAGAGGAAAAAGAAGCGGACGAAGATTCTACCGAGGATAACGAGGAGGAGACCGAGTAAGCAGACGGAAAGGGGTAAAAGGCGTAGACGGATAACGCCTACGCCTTAACCCGCTTATGGAAGATACTTCGACTGCGAGCTTAACGCTCTCCGCTCAGTATGACTTAATATATGCTTCGCAATGAATTGCAAGCTATGCTTGCATTTCGGATAAATTAATCAATAATGACGCGTTAAAAGGTACCATGCATATAATCTCAAACCGTGCGCATAATAAGATTACGAAGTAAGATTGCGAATGAAAATTTACGTACATGCTTAAGTGTACACGTATTCATCTAATCAATCTCATTTCGGCTAACGGATACGCAAGGCTTAATTCGCTTTGCGTATCTTTTCTTTTCGACGCATAATTGGAAAACTTTGCCTAAAATTTTTTTATAAAAACTCTCATTGAATACGCATATTAAAGCATGGAGCTACTCATAATAAGATTACGAAATAACGATTGTCAAATGAATCTTTTCGGACCGCTTGAAGCAAGCGTTTAATTTTAGGTCATTCCCCAATCGTTAAATTTCGTAAATATATTCAGATACGCAGAGCTTGATTTAAAAGCACTGCGTATCTTTTTTCACCCTTTTTGCCCTTTCGTCATATATATTTTCGGAAGGGAGGTTTTATGTCAATAGCGATAATTTTCGGAGGGAAGTCCTGCGAGCACGACGTTAGCGTAGTAACGGGCGTTCAGCTTCTTAACGCCGTAAAAAAGCTCAATCCGTTCCCGATATATATCGACCGCGAGGGTGTGTGGCGGACGGGTAGGGAACTATTTGACGTAAGCGCCGTGAAGAAATCGCATCGGCTGAAAAGGATATATCCGCGTCCAGGGGATAATGGCGTGTATAATGCGAGAGGCAAGCGTATAACAACACTTGACGTAGCGGTACTTTGCTGTCACGGCGCAGGTGGCGAAGACGGCTGTCTGCAAGGACTACTCGAACTGTGCGGAGTTCCGTACACGGGATCGGGCGTGCTTGAAAGCGCGCTGTGCATGAATAAAGCCGAGTTCAAGCGCGTAGCCAAAGCCGAGGGATTTCCGACCGCGCCGTATACCGTTTTTACGCGCAAGGAGTTTAACGAAAACATCTACGCCGTAGCCGACCGACTCAATTCTATCGGCTATCCGTTCATCATAAAACCGTCTAATCTCGGCTCGTCCATAGGTATAGGCGTTGCGCGAACGGAAGCAGAACTTGTCGAGGTAACGCGTGATGCTTTCGCCTTTGACAATACGGTAGTAGCCGAAAAACTGCTCACGTCCTTTCGAGAGCTTAACTGCGCTGCGCTGGGTGACGAGAGGGGCGTAACCGTATCCGAGGTGGAAGAACCAATAGGCTGGAAGGAGTTCTTGTCCTTCGAGGACAAATATGCAGGAGGTGGTAAAGAGCTTTCGCGACGTAGACTCCCTGCGGAAATACCGGACGACGTTGCGGAAAAAGTTCGCGCGCTGACCGAAAAAGCCTTCCGCGCGTTTTCGCTATCCGGCGTAGTCCGTATAGACTATATGCTGACGGCAAACGGCGAGCTGTACTTAAACGAGATTAACACACTGCCCGGTTCGATGGCGTCATACTTCTTCCGTAGGTTGGGCATGCGTGAAACGGACTTAGTGGAGAAGCTTGCGGACGTAGCGCTCTACCGCCACAAACAAAAGGCAAGACTGACTTATTCTTACACTTCACCCGTGCTGGGTAGTAAGGGGTAATTACGCCCTAAAACGATTGACCTTAACCTGCTCTTATGCTATAATATTTCGGAAAATAAACTTTCCTGAGCGGAGGAAATTATGGCAAAGATAACTTACGAAAAGCCCATCGTTGAAATGCAGGGCGACGAAATGACGCGTATTCTATGGGACTGGATTAAGGAAATACTGATTGAGCCCAAAGTAGAGCTTAATACCGAATTTTACGACCTCGGACTCACTCACCGTGACGAAACGGACGACCTCGTAACCAAAGAAGCAGGCGAGGCAATCAAGCGTCTTGGCGTAGGCGTTAAGTGCGCTACCATCACGCCCAACAACCAGCGCATGGAGGAATACGGCTTAAAGCGCCTTTATCCCTCTCCCAACGGCACTATAAGAGCGATTCTCGACGGAACGGTTTTCCGCACACCCATTCTCATTAAGGGCATAACGCCGTACATTCCGACCTGGACTCAGCCTATTACTATAGCGCGTCACGCTTACGGCGACGTGTATAAGGCTACCGACGTGCGCGTAGAGGACGTTGCGAAAGCCGAACTTCTCGTAACTAAGGCAGACGGAAGCGAAGCGAAATATCCCGTGCATGACTTCAAGGGCGCAGGCGTGCTTCAAGGTATGCACAATACGGATAAGTCTATTGACGCGTTCGCGCATTCGTGCTTTAACTTTGCGCTTTCGGCTAAGCAGGATTTGTGGCTGGGAACGAAGGACACAATTTCCAAAGTGTACGACGGACGTTTTAAAGCGATATTTGCAGAAGTCTACGAAAAAGAGTTCAAAGAAGCGTACGAAAAGGCGGGCATTAAATACGAATACACGCTTATCGACGACTGCGTAGCGCGCGTAGTGCGCAGTAACGGTGGAATGGTATGGGCTTGCAAGAACTACGACGGAGACGTTATGAGCGATATGCTTGCAACTGCATTCGGTTCGCTTGCCATGATGAGTAGCGTGCTCGTTTCTCCCGACGGAAACTATGAATACGAAGCGGCTCACGGAACGGTAACCAGACATTATTACAAGTATCGCGCAGGCGAGGAGACCTCCACAAACTCCGTAGCGACCATATTCGCGTGGAGCGGTGCGCTCAGAAAGCGCGGAGAGAGTGAAAATAACGCTGAGCTTATAAAGTTCGCCGACGACCTAGAAAGAGCAACGCTGACGACTATCGAGAGCGGATACATGACCGGCGACCTTGCTATCATCTTCAAAGCAGACGGCATAACGCCTAAAAAACTCAACTCACGTGATTTCTTAAAAGCGATAGCAAGCAATATGTAATTGCGATTAATTGCCTCCGAAGTTTACGTGACTTCGGAGGCAAAACTATTGTTAAATATTTTTTACAATATTTTAATGTTTTTTTGACCAAAACATAGTGACAAAAAGCAAAAAGAGTGATACAATATAAGTATGGCTTTCTGGGGAGATTATCACACTCATACGGTATACTCTCACGGGCGAGGCACGGTGGAAGAAAACGTGCTTGCCGCGCGCGCGAGGGGCTTAAAGGCAATCGCTCTTACCGATCACGGTATAAGCGGTTATCCGCAAAACCTTCATCCTGCCGATTTACCCGCCTTTCTCTCCGACGTAAAAGCTTCGCGTGAAGCTCACCCCGACGTGACCGTGCTTGCCGGCATAGAAGCCAACCTCGTTTCGCTTAAAGGTGACCTTGACTTGACCGAGGAGTGGCAGGATAAACTCGACCTTATAATCTGCGGTTTCCACGGCATACGAGTTCCCGATAGTTTGAGCGGAATACTCAACTTTTGGCTTCCCAATCTTTTCCCGACGAAGAACCTGCGTCGCCGTGTAATGAAAAACACCGACGCGTATATTAACGCAATGAGAAGGTTTCGCGTGAGTATAATTTCCCATCCGCTTCGTGAAATACCCTGCGACCTGCGCGTTCTCGGCGAAGCAGCAAAAGAGTACGGCGTATATATAGAACTGAACAGCAAAAAATGTTTGTTCACGCCCAAAGACTTCGAGGTTTTGGCTAATACGGGTTGCCGTTTTATTTGCGACTCAGACGCGCACGAGCCCGAGCGCGTAGGCGACTTCTCGGCAGTCGAACTGTTCGAGGCGGCGGGGCTGGATAAATCGCTAATAGCCAACTGGGAAGCATTTCCCACGTTTAGATAATTTTTGCAAATGACAAGTGAAGAAGTGAAAAAAATAAAAAGCGGACTGCTCTGTCTCGGCGTTTCGGCGAGCGAGGAAACAGGGGATAGTCTGGTCGAAGAAATGCCCTACTTTTTTAAGAAGGGCTTTTCTCACTCCGTCCACGCTCAAGTTTTCGGTGCTAATATCGCGCTTAGCGTGTCCGAGCGTTTTTCCGAAGTATCGCCTTACCGTCTTGAAAAGGTAGGCGAGAGCTACTGTGTGACGTGGGAGGGTGGTAGCGCGCCGATTAAATTCTTTCCACGCCTGCCCCAAACGGGTACGGTAGTGGACGAGCTGGCGAAGTACCACTCGCCCGACTGCATAACGCTGTGGCCGTCCACGAGCTGTTGCTACGACAAACCCGGTCTTAAATGCAAGTTCTGTTCGCTTATGGAAGAGGACGGCGCGCCCGTTCCTATTGACGAGCTTGCAAGCGGACTCAAGTCGCTGTATGAGAAAGTTCCGCACGCTCACGCGCTCAACTTTTCGGGCGCAACTTACCAAAGTCCTGACGCTATGGCTGACTATTGGATAGCGTTGACGAAAAAGCTCCGTGAGTTTTTTACGGGCGCGATAAGTATCGAGTTTGCTCCTCCTGCTAATCTTGACAAGTTAAGCGAGATGAAGAAAGCAGGCGTGACTAACGTCATAATGAACCTTGAAATTTCAAATCCCGCTTTGAGAAAAGAAATCTGCCCGGGCAAGGGCAGAATAACGTACGAGCATTATTATAAGGCTTACGAGCGCGCAGTAGAACTTTTCGGGCGTGGTCAGGTGTCCTCCGTGCTTATAGCAGGACTGCAACCGTACGACGATATAGTAGAGGAGTGTCGAAAAATGACGAAAATAGGCGTATTTCCGACGATAATGCCTTTTCGCCCGTTTGACGACGCGCCCTTATCCACTCAACCCATGTGCGATCCTGCGGAATATATTCGCATATCCGAACTTCTCGGTCAAATGCTGAGAGAGGAAAACCTTGCGCCTAGCGCAATGCAAGGTTGCACCAAATGCGGTGGTTGCAGTCTGGAAAACGACTGTTATTACCACCCGGGGGAATAAATAATTGCAGACATATAAAAAGGCATCGGTAATTCGATGCCTTTTAAACTGAAATCTTTACAACCCTTTATACGCTTTGAATACGGAGGAAATATCCTTTTCCGTTTTGTCGCGGTTGTCCGTTTCGCTGATGAGCGTCAGTTCGTCGCCTGCTTGAACGATAGTATCACCGCTCGGAACGATATTGTCCGCTCCGTCACGCTTAACTCTCGTAATAACCGTACCCCAAGGCAGGAGCAAGTCGTGCACTTCTTTGCAATCGGCAGGCGAGCCTACTTCTACCGTCACAACGAACTCTTCCTTTACGCCAAGTTTTGCTACGCCGTCCGTCTTTAAGAAGCCTTCGAGAAGAACGTCGTAAATGGCTTCCGTACCGCACGCCTTGCCGAGCAGATAACCAATTGAAACGCCGAGCATAACGGGGAGGAGCAGGTTGAAGTTATAGCTACCTGTAAGCTCGAACACCATAACCATAGAGGTAAGCGGAGCTTTAACGATAGTGGCAAAGAACGTCGCCATACAAATCATAACTATAACGTCCGAGTAAGTTGCGCTCATTCCGCACGCCTGCGCTATGTAGCTTATAAGACCGCCTGCGCACGCTCCGACTGCGAGCATGGGGATAAATACACCGCAGGGAA
>JAFTMM010000085.1 GCA_017452405.1 Clostridia bacterium
AACACGTAGAACGCCATCGCGATAAACGACGCGGTGATCATGGTTATGGGGAAACCCTGAAGCGCCTTGGGGAGCGAGAGATGATTAATCTTCTCACGCATACCGCTCATGATAACCATTGCAAGCGTAAATCCAAGACCTGCCGCAAGCGCGTATACGATCGCAAAGCCGAAGTTTATGCTAACGCCTGCTATCGTAGCCATTTCCCACGCACCGCTTACCAAAGCGTTGGAAGTAATTTCACAAACAGCAAGCACGGCGCAGTTGGTGGTAATAAGGGGCAGATAAATACCCATAGCGTTGTAAAGCGGAGGCGAGAACTTCTTGATTACCTTCTCAATCATCTGCACGAGAGCAGCAATAACGAAGATAAACACGAGGATTTCAAGGAATTGGATGTTCAGCATTATAAGAAGCTGATACAACGGATACGTAATCATGGTTGCAATAACCATTACTACCGTAACGGCTACGCCCATACCGATTGCGCTCGAAGTCTTTTTACTAACGCCGAGGAAGGGGCAGATACCGTAGGTCTGCGCAAATACGAAGTTATTGGAAAGCGCAGCCGCAACGACTACCGCAAGAATCATAGCAAAAATATTCATATTACGCTTCCTCCTTTGCCGTTTCAGCTTCAGCCGTAGTCGCTACTTCCGTAACGGCAAGACTGCCGTCAAGGTCTTCTGCGCGAAGCAGTCTGGTTTTCTTAATACGAGTAGCGCGCTGTACCTTTTCAATCATCATTACGAACAACGCAATACAGATGCCGTATACCATGAACGCGCCCATAGGCATTGAGAAGAAGGATATGCCACCGGGAAGAATCTGCAAGCCGAATATAGAACCCGCGCCTACGAACTCGCGTATAATACCCATAAGCACGAGGCTGATCGTAAAGCCCACGCCGTTTGCAAGACCGTCTACTGCCGAAGCAAGAATACCGTTCTTGCTTGCAAACGCTTCTGCTCTGCCGAGTATCATACAGTTTACGACTATCAGGGGCAGGAACGTACCCATTGAAGCGTAAAGGTCGGGAATATGCTTGTTAAGGAAGAGTTTAAGGAGCGTAACGAGCGTCGCGATAACTACAATGTAGGCAGGTATACGCACCGCGTTAGGAATTATCTTTCTGAGCGCAGAAATAATGATATTACTGAGCGTAAGTACGAAAAGTACGCTGACGCCCATACCGAACGCGTCCGTAGCGTTTGCCGTCATTGCAAGCGTAGGGCAAGTACCGAGCACGAGCATGAAGGTCGGGTTATTGAAAATAAGACCGTCTAATGTTATTTTACCGTATTTGTTTTTCATACGCCCTCCCCTGCGAACTCACGCACGTAATCCATTGCGCCGTTTATTGCAGCGTTTACCGCCACCGACGTATAGGTTGCGCCTCCCGACGCTATATCCGAATCGGCAGGATTATTTTCTTTATCCATTCTGACGTTGGAGAAGTGTCGTCCGCCTGTGACTATAGCCTTATAATCTTCGGAGCAGTACTGAGCAAGATATTCCGCTGAAATCGAACCGATAAGCGTTTGAGACGAGTCGTAGCTGTCTACTATAATTTTATTGAGTCCGGCAAGCTGACCGTTTTCCACGTTCATGCTCACCCAAAGCACGAGCGAACCGCCTTGGTAACCGCACTTGTCGCCCTTGGACTGTACGAGCCAGGTTTTGCCGTCGGGAGAAACCTGAGCGTCGAGAATTACTGCGGAGCAGTTGTAAGTCGTATAAGTTACCTGTTCGTCTTCGCTTACGATTTTATCTTCAAGCTTAGTAGCGTCGCCGTCGTAAATCTTGGACATACTACGCGCGAACGCTTCTTCGGGAGAAACGTAGAAAAGGTCGTTAGCAAGAGCAAGCACCGATCCGCACACGAGCGCGATAACGAGAAGTACGACTATGCACTTGAAGGAGTTGGACTTAAAGAAATCTTTTATTTTCATGCTTTAACCTCCTTCTTTTTCTTATCGCGAGTATAGCCGAACGGACGGCGAGGAATATATCTGTCAAGAAGTGGAGTAAAGCAGTTCATAAGAAGTATGCAGAACGACGTTACTTCAATGCCCGTCAATACTCTGAGTCCGCTGTTAAGAAGTCCGAGGCAAACGTAGTAAATTACGTTAGCAAGCGTGGACTTAGGCGAAGTCGAGTAGTCGGTTGCCATGAATACCGCACCGAACAGCAGTCCGCCCGAAAGAATAGAAGGCAGGAAGTATGAGAAATCAAATCCTGCGAGCATAACGGCGAACACGCCCGCTACGCCTATGTAGATTAAAGGGTAATACCACTTGATAACCTTGCGGATAGCAAGATACGCAAAGCCGAGAAGGATTGCAATCTTACAAGTTTCGCCCATACTTCCGTCTACACCCGTTCCGATAAACAGATCAAGCGGAGAAAGCGTGAGTCCGCCGCCGGAAGCAAACAGCGCGGTGAGCGGAGTTGCGCCCGAAAGAATTTCGGTTACGTCCGCTTCCGGCGCGAAAATGGGTGATACTACGCAAGTACCTACGCAAGCGGTAAGCATAGCGGTAAAGGAAATGAACAGCACTATTCTTCCCGAAGCCGCGGGGTTAACGAGGTTTCTTCCCGTTCCGCCGTAAACCATCTTGCCGAGAGCGATAGCGAACACGCTACCGATAGCGGGGAGGTAAAGAGGGAGAAGAAGCATTTCACCTTTGACGTTATACGACGTCGGAATAATAAGCGCAAGTATAAGTCCGCTGACTACGCTAGTGAAGTCGAAGTCACGAATCACTCTTTTCATCGTGGGCTTGAAATCTTTCCAGCACTTGCGGTACACGAGCGCGTAAACGACTTCGGTAGCCGAAGCCGAGAGTACGGACACGGCGACAATCGCAAGCGAGTACCAGCCGAAGAAGATGACCGACGCTACTACGCAGGGCAGAAGCGCGATACATACGTCTATCATTATGCGTTTAGTGGAGGTCTTAGCGCGGATATGCGGTGACGCCGAAACTATTATATCTTTCATTATTTCACCATCCTTTTGCGAAGTTCCGCCTTAGCAAGTCTTATATTCTGTACTATCGGTTGCTTTGCAGGGCATACGTACGCGCACGCACCGCACTCGATACAGTTCATAACGCCACCCATCTTAGCCGCGCCTTCGTAGTCGCCTGCTTTGGTATAGAAAACCGTGTTCATGGGCATGAGTTTCATAGGGCAAACGTCGGCGCACTTTCCGCAAGACAGACAATGCGTTACGCGTTCCTCGTCCGTTTCGTCTGCGGTAAGAAGAAGCAGTCCGCCCGTAGTTTTTTTAGTGGGCGAGGACAGTCCGACCATGGCAAATCCCATCATAGGACCACCGCTAATGAGCTTAACTACGCCCTCCTCTACTCCACCGCACTGCGTTACTACCGCAATAAGCGGAGTACCGAAACGAACGCGGAGGTTCTTAGGCTCGTGAACGCCGTTGCCCGCAACCGTCATAACTCTCTCAATAAGCGGTTTGCCGAGCTCGACAGCCTCGCACATAGCGTAGCAGGTAGCTACGTTCTGCACGTCACAGCCTGCGTCCGCAGGGAGCTTGCCGATAGGCACTTTGCGCTTGGTGGTGCAGTAGATGAGCTGTTTCTCACCGCCCATAGGGTACTGCTTTTTAAGCTCCACTACCTTGACGTCGTCGTACTTTTCAAACGCTTCGATTGCGTCGGGCTTATTAGACTCGAGACCGATAACGATATTCGTTCTACCAAGCGCCTTTTCAAAGTATCTTGCGCCACGCACGATTTCGTCCGTATGCTCCACCATAAGACGGTGGTCGCAGGTAAGGTAAGGCTCACACTCCGCGCCGTTAATAACGAGCGTATCAACGGGCGTTCTGGGAGCGAGCTTATCCGCCGTCGGGAAGCCTGCGCCACCCATACCGACGATACCTGCATCAAGCGCGCGCTTGATAAGCTCCTCACGACCTGCGTTGGGAACGGGGGGCATATAGTCCGTTTCGTACAGTCCGTCGTTTTTGACGTCAACGTATGTTTCAACTCCGCCCGTACCGTTGGGGTGAGACGATATAGCGAGTACTTCACCGCTTACGCTGGAGTGAACGTTACCGCTTATCATGCCGTCGGCAGTTCCAATAACCTGACCGACTTTCACTTTATCCCCCACTGCAACCACGGGCGTTGCAGGCTTGCCGAGCGCCATGGACATGGACAGAGATACGAGTTCGGGCGTAGGGCAATCTTCTATCGGCTTATTAGCCGACGCCTTGCGACCGGGAACGTGCACTCCGCGGGGAAAATAAAATCCTTTTATCTTTTTCAAGAATTCCTCCTTGGGATACTGCCGAGCAGTACCCTCTCGGGTAAATGTATTACGAGTAAATGTACCACTACTCCTACGAACAGACCGCTCACCGCGCCGATTAAAGCAAGGTAGGGCATGTACGTGAGCATAGCCGTCGCGCCGTTAAGCAGGACGAAAAGCAGGTTTTGCGTAACGTTATGCAGACAAGCGCAGGCAACGCTGATTGCCACCACGCTCACCCTAGGCATAACGAGATAGACGAGGAGCGACGACAGCGCAAGACTTACCACGCCGGCTACGAGCGAATACACGAGCGAGCTTACCGCGCCCGTGATAAACGAACCGAGCAGAGCGCGAACGAGAAATACCGCAAGGGCTTCAATCGGTCCGAACAAAATTAAAGCAAGTAGCGAAAAGATATTCGCCAGCCCCAGCTTCGCGCCGGGAATAAAGAGCGGAGGAAGTAGAGCTTCAATCATAAAAGTAACGAGTGACAAAGACGTAAAAAAAGCCAATATGACGAGTTTTCGCACATTGGCGGATTTTGCAGACTTCCTTTCGTCCGTTTTATCCGTTCTCTCCTTCTCTTCCATACTTATATATAATAACATATCGAAAAATAAAAGTAAAGGGAATATTATAAAACTATACGTTTCTTGTTGCGGACGAAAAAGATAAGAACGTGAAAGACGTATACTTATGGTAAAGGAACTTTTTACACTTTTCAATGGTTTTTAATAAGACAATATACTCTTTTCAAAAACAAAAAACAGAGTTCGAATAGCGAATTCTGTTTTTTGTTAAAAATTAATTTTTAGATTGTTATCAGAAAAAGAAAGGTCTTTTATCGATAATTACGCAAACGACGTCGGCTATCCAACCGATAAAGAGTCCGTAGAATATCCAAAGGAATCCGAGAACGCCCTTGAGTACGTCCTTCTCTACGATACCGTCAACAAGACGGCAGATACCGAATACGAAATCTGCAAAGATTGCAATCAAGAGTTTTGCGATCCAAGGCAGACCCCAAATTACTTCTGCTGTTTTTCCGTTATTAGCCATTTCCAGCCTCCATGAATTATTTTTAAGTCTAATTTATGCTTTCGCAAAAATCATATGCTTAAACAAAAGAATCCAAACGAGGTCAATCCAGCCGAACGCAAGACCTAAGAACGTTACGAGTATTGCAACGACGGTCTGTACAAGGCTCTTGTTCTGAAGCGCCGCCGACCAACGAACGAGAATTTCAACCACCCAGTTTACTACGGGGATAAGAAGAAGAATAATCTGTACGAGTCTGCTTTGCTTATTAAACCATTTTGCCATTTTATTTTCCTCCCGAGAAATTTTTGTATGCTAATTATATCACGGAAAGAAACATAAATCAACCCCTTTTGGAAAATTCTGCTTAATTCTAATTAAACTTTAATGTTTGGTTTTTATGATAAGCACGTTTATATCAGCAGGAGTAACGCCGGGAATTCGGCTTGCCTGACCGATACTGAGCGGTTTGACTTTGTTTAACTTCTCCCTTGCCTCTATGCGCAGTCCGTGCATTTGCATATAATCGGTATCGGGAGAAAGAGGCATCTCCTCCACCCGCGCCGTTTCCCTGCGCGTTTTCTCCTGACGGTCGAGGTAGCCCGCATAGCGCACGTCGGTAAAGAATTCGGCAAGCTCAAAGGGCGTGAGGAAAGAAAGAATATTCCAATGCCGAGAAAGAAGCGCAGGCGTAATTTCGGGACGCTTGATAAGCGAAGCAAGTGTTGCGCCCGAAAGCGGTAGCGGACTGCCCAGCTCTTCAAACAAACTGACGAGCTCACTTCTCGGCGCTTGCACGTTAAGAAGCTCCTCCGCGCGCGCTAAATTCTTCTTTTTCTTCATCAAGAGGGTTAGGCGTTTTTTGCTTGCTAGTCCTACCCTGTACCCCTCCTCGGTAAGTCGAACGTCGGCGTTATCCTGTCTTAAACACAAGCGGTACTCCGCTCTACTCGTCATCATTCGGTAAGGTTCGTCCGTGCCGATAGTCACGAGGTCGTCAATCATTACCCCGATATACGAGTTATCACGGCGAAGAATAAGCGGTTTTTCGCCACGAATGGCAAGCGAAGCGTTAATGCCGGCAACCAGCCCTTGCGCCGCCGCCTCCTCATAGCCCGAAGTGCCGTTGACCTGCCCTGCGAAGTAAAGCCCCTTAATCCCTTTATATTCCAAAGTAGGTAAAAGGTTCAAAGAATTTATGCAGTCGTACTCTATTGCGTAGGCGTCACGCATGATATGCGCATTCTCAAACCCCTCTATCGTGCGGTACATTTCCAGCTGTACCGAAGCAGGTAAGCCGGTAGATATGCCCTGAACGTACATCTCCTTAGTTCCGTCGCCTTCCGGTTCAAGAAAGAAGGAGTGACGGGGCTTGTCGGGAAACTTAACGATCTTATCTTCAATGCTCGGACAGTACCTCGGTCCTGCGCCTTTAATCAATCCACTGTATTTGGGCGCTAAGTGCAGGTTTTTGCGTATAACGTCGTGGGTGCGTTCGTTGGTATAACCAAGGTAGCAAATTTCTTTGGTAGCCTTGACTTTTTTGCTTAACGCCGAGAAAGAATACAACCCTTCCTCGCCGTACTGCACGTCGAGTTTATCAAGAGCCACGCTGTCTTTATGCACGCGCGCAGGCGTACCCGTTTTGAAACGACGGATTTCTATGCCGAGGTCGAGTAAGCTTTGCGTAAAATAAGTTGCTCTGGGGAAGCCTGCCGGTCCCTGCGGAAGCACGACGTCGCCGACAATGATTTCCGAGCCGAGATATACGCCCGAACAAACGACGACTTTCTTTGCGTAATAGGTCAGTCCGAGTACCGTTTCTACGCCTACTACCTCGCCGTTTTCCACTATAAGGCGTTTCGCCTCGCCCTGACGAAGCGTGAGGTTTTTCTCGTTTTCCAACACGCTTTTCATATACGCGTGGTACTTATATTTATCTATCTGCGCGCGCAAACTTTGCACGGCAGGACCTTTGGACGCGTTAAGCATACGCAGGCTGGTCAAACACTTGTCAGCGCCCACGCCCATTTCTCCGCCGAGCGCGTCAATCTCACGCACGAGATGTCCTTTCGCCGTACCGCCTATGGACGGATTGCACGCTAGCCAACCTATATTATCGAGCGTGACGGAAAGCACGAGAGTGCTCATTCCCGTGCGCGCTAAAGCCAGACTCGCTTCAATACCTGCGTGCCCTGCCCCGACAACTATTCCGTCGTATGTGAAATCTTGCGTCATCAAAATATTCCTGTTTTAATAATTAATTGCATTTGAGCTTCGCTATGAATTGCGCTCTTACGAGCGCATGAATTGAACGCTGAAGCGTTCATGAATTGATTTGCTGACCGCAAATCATGAATTGCAACCTTCGGTTGCATTAAGGATAATTTTATAGATCCTTCGACTTCGCTCAGGATGACGAGAGGTCATCCTGGAGGGAGCGTAGCGACCGATAGGATCTCAAAATTTATCCATAATGATGCGTAAGCGTCAATTCATGGAGCGAAGCGAGAATTCATGACGGCGTAGCCGTCAATTCATGCAAACGCATTTGCGTTTGCAATTCACGCCTTA
>JAFTMM010000086.1 GCA_017452405.1 Clostridia bacterium
CGTACTTATCTCCTATTTTGCTTTCAATGAGCTTGCAAAGTTTTTCGTTGCAAAGCTTAAGCCAGCGACGAGGCGTGATTCCGTTCGTTTTAGTAATAAATCTATCGGGATACATAGCGTACCAATTTCTAAATACGTCATTCTTAAGAATATTAGTATGAACGGCTGCAACACCGTTGGTCATGTGAGAAACGTAAATAGCAAGACGCGCCATGTGAATTCTGCCGTTTTCGAGAATATTGTAGTTCCACGTGTCGGGAACACGCATAGCCGAAAGCTCGAAGTTGAGTTTCTTTTGGATTTCTTCAATTACGGCGTAAACTTCGGGTAAAATACGCTTGAATAAGTCAATATCCCACTTTTCAAGCGCCTCGCCCATAATAGTATGGTTAGTAAAAGCAAACGTCTTGTGCGCAATAGCAAACGCATCTTCAAACGAAAGACCTTCATGTTCGAGATTAAGGATCAGTTCGGGAATTGCAACTACGGGATGAGTATCGTTAAGCTGAATGGCGCGAAGCTCACCAAAATGCGAGAAATCACTACCAAACTTCTTTTTATAGCTCTTAATGATATCTTTAATAGAAGCGCTAACAAAGAAATACTGCTGACGAAGTCTAAGCGTCTTGCCTTCTACTCTTTCATCGTTAGGATAGAGAACGTAGGAAATAATTTCCGCGGCGTTCTTTTCCGCAAGAGCGTTAGAGTAATGCATATTATTAAACTCGATATAGTCAAGTTTGTTAATAGGCTCACACTGCCAAAGACGAAGCGTATTAATCGTTTTTCCGCCGTAACCGATTACCGGGAAATCGTAAGGTACTGCCTTAACCTTCATGTCAGCGAACGATACGATTTGAGTTTGATCGTCGTGACGTATAGACCAAGGATCGCCACAAGTAGTCCAATCGTCAACCGTCTCTACCTGGAAACCGTTAACGAATAACTGCTTAAAAAGACCGTATTTATATCTGATACCGTAGCCGTTAAGAGGAATATCTTCGGTTGCAGCCGATTCAAGGTAACAAGCAGCAAGTCTACCAAGACCTCCGTTACCAAGCGCAGAGTCCGGAATTTCTTCAAAACTGCGAAGGTCAACGCCACGCGCTTTTAAAAGCTCGTCAATCTCGTTAAGACAACCGAGATTGAGCAAGTTGGAGAAAATCGATCTGCCGACGAGATATTCAGCGCTCATATAATACGCTCTTTTCTTTTTAGACTGCTCCTCGTCGCGGGAAAGCCAAAGCGAATTAATATTTCTCATAACAGACTTCGAAAGCGCATTATAAAGCTGACGCGTAGTCGCCTTTTCAATCGTCGTCGCATAGT
Source organism: Clostridia bacterium (assembly GCA_017452405.1). Lineage (GTDB taxonomy): Bacteria > Bacillota > Clostridia > Christensenellales > Pumilibacteraceae > Protoclostridium. The sequence continues at coordinate 1,330 of JAFTMM010000086.1, forward strand.
CGTAAGAGAGCATTTGCTCCATAGTGTCAATTATGTTGTTAGGTATATTTTTAGTCATTTTTACTCCTTAAGTAACAATGATGTTATCTGTCATATTTTTCAGTAAGTAATCGAATCTTATTTGCAAGTTCTGTAGAAGCAAAATTGGATGGAATTCTATAGCTCCAATTTTCGGTAGAAAGTGAGGACGGTATATTAATTCTTCCCTCTCCTCCAATCTTCAACCAATCTTGTAGCGGAATTACGGCGAGCTTTGCTTTTGACGCGAAACTCAGCTCTATAATAGCGTCGCAAAGGCTATTGTCGTCTTCGGCTTTCAGCTCAAGTCCCATTTCTTCAAGTTCGCGCTTTACCGCAAACACAAAGCATTCACGCCTTTCTCCAAGTTTGGAAATATTGCCAAGCAAAGTATCGTTATCGTGCGTTCCGGTGTAAACTATCGAGTTATCGTTCTTGTAGTTGTGAGGAAGATACTCGTTAGTTTCTCCCGAATCGAAAGCAAATTGAAGCACCTTCATACCGGGATAACCCACTTTCGAAAACATTGAACGCGCCGAATCGTCAAGGTCGCCTAAATCCTCGGCTATTACCTCCATATTTCCCAGCTCGCGCTCGATTTCAGCAAACATCGGTGACGAAGGACCTTCAGACCACTTGCCGTTTACTGTCGTATCTTGACCGAACGGGATCTCATAATATCTATCGAAGCCTCTGAAATGGTCAATTCGAACCGTATCAAAAAGTTCAAAGCATTTCTTGAGGCGATTTTTCCACCAAGCGAAGCCGTTCGCTTTCATGCCTTCCCAATCATAAATCGGATTGCCCCAAAGCTGACCGGTTTCGCAAAAAGCATCGGGTGGACAACCTGCCACTACGATAGGATTTAAGTCCACGTCAAGTTTAACCATTTCGGGATGCATCCAGCATTCCACGCTGTCATATGCCACGTAAATCGGAAGGTCTCCGATTATCTTCACGCCGTTTGAGTTAGCGTATTCCCTCAGCGCTTTCCATTGCTTGTCAAACTCGTACTGCGCCCATTGCCAAAAAAGCAAGTCGCTCTCACGTTCAGCCTTAAACGCATTAAGAGCTTTTTCATTACGGAACTTGTATTCCTCTTTCCACTTATTCCAAGCAACGTGTCCGTGGTGCTCTTTCAAAGCGCGGAATAAAGCGTAGTCGGCATATTCCCCTTTTTGTACGAACGCAAGAAAATCGGAATCGGTCTTATCAAACCTTTCGTAAGCTTTCTTGAGAACGTTAAATCTCGTAAAGAATAACCACTCATAGTTTATTCTGCTGCTAACGGAAGTTTTACATTCAGCAATTTCATCTGCTGTCAATAAACCTTCATAAGCAAGTAAGTCCAGATCGATAAAATATTCGTTACCTGCCACGGAAGAACAGGATTGATAAGGAGAGTCGCCGTAACCTGTCGGCACGAGCGGAAGAACCTGCCAATGTTTTTGCCTACAAGCGTGTAAAAAGTCTACGAATTTATACGCAGACTTACCAAGCTGTCCAATACCGTACTCGGACGGCAAAGTTGCTATGTGTAATAAAATACCGCTACTTCTTTCCATAATAAAAATCCCATAACGGGATAACAGCATTTTATCATTTTCTATGAATTATGTCAAATATTATAGACTTGAATTTAGGTTTTTACTTCTTTAAAGCAAACCAAGTCAGTTTGCTTACAACCTTTCTCATAATAATGCGCAAAACCACTTCAAGTATTACGGATAAAATCAGCGTAATAAGTACCCAGGCAAACAACGTAGGCGTTTCTTCGAGGAAATTAGCGTTTGCAAAGTAAATTTCACGACCGATACTATTCAAAGTATATGCAAGAACCTCTGCAGAAACGACTGCTTTTATGTTCATACCGAACGTAGTGGAAATGCTTGAAAGTGCGTAAGGCGTTACGAGAGGAAGGTATACGTTTTTTGCGCTAGTAAAGAAACCCGATCCAAGTTCAGCAAGAACGTCGTTAAGAGTCGGATCAATATTTTCGGTAGCAGTTTTGATTTGCTCGTAGATTATAGGGAATATCAACATTACACCTATTACGGCAGGAAGTATTTCCGATCCTACCCATAACGCAAGAACTAACGTAATTGCAACGACGGGAATCGACCTAAACGTAGAAACGATAGGTCTCATAGCAGCGTTAAAGGCTTTATAACGTCCGGCAACTATTCCTAAAATAACTCCAAATGAAAAACCTATTATAAATCCTATCAAAGAGCGCAAAAGCGTAAAAGCAATCGAAACGTAAAACTTCGATTTAGTAAATAGATTTATTAACGCCAAAAAGACCGACGAAAAAGTCGGCAATGCTATTGCTAAATCTATACATCTGGCAACAAGCTCCCATACTCCGAGGAGTATGAGAGCGGATGCCAGAGATACAAGCAGATATTTATTTCTTTTCAGCGCTTCTTTCATTATATAAATAAACTATCGTCTACCGCTACGCCTATATTCGTAAGCAGTTTAGTCACAGCCGACTTAGAATCGGCGGAATTTTTAAATTTAACGTTCATCTTAGGCGCTGCGTTTTTAAGCACTGCGCCTTTGAGCGAACTACCTGCCTCGTTTGCTTTGTTTCCTACCGTTTCGGGATCGTCGTTAAATGCTTTAACGGAAGTTGCTATACGGTCGTTAATTGCAGAAACGAGTCCGCTGTTTTCTTCCGCAACGTCTGCTCTAACGAAA
>JAFTMM010000087.1 GCA_017452405.1 Clostridia bacterium
CAAGATTTCCAAAAGTACGGTATATTCCATTGATTATGAAATCGGCAATGAGCTTATATATCCTTCCGTGCATAATGAGTGTTATTCCGCTTACGTTGAACTTTATAAGAGTAAATTAAAGGGGAAGCGCATAATTGCAATAGGCGATAGTTTCGGTGCAAATTTAATGTTGTCTACTTGTTTAAAACTCCGCGATGAAAATATACCGTTACCGAACGCTTTGATTTCAGTATCGTGCTATATTGATTTAGCTGCAACGGGAGATTCTTATAAAAATAATTGTTATCGCGATCCATTGTATTCGCTACCTAAAAATCAACGCTATGAAGATAATGAACAATTATTAAAGCGAAAAACTCCTTATTGTGGAAACACGTCTCCATTTAATAAATTACTTTCTCCTGCGTATGCGAATTATTGCAATTTTCCAGATATGCTTATTCAATGCGGCGATTATGAAACTTCCGCAAGCGACAGTGAAATGTTATTCTTAAAGTTAAAATCAGCAGGAGTTAAAGCAAAGTTTACTAAATATAACGGAATGTGGCACGACTTTCAATATTTAACGCCCTTTTTAAAAGAAAGTAAAACCGCGTGGAAAGAAATTGGTCAGTTCATTTTTAATGCGATAAACGGATTTGTTACAATCAAGCCTATTCTCGAAACAAACGACATTTCCTCGGAAGAAACTGAAATTAAAGTGTAAATGATATATTCAAAAGATCGCCGAACGGATTACCGTTCGGCGATAACTGTATTGTAGGAGCGACTGACGTTATAAAAAAGCGAGATTCGGGAATTATAATACGTTAATGAAATTCTTTCACGCAATCCGAACTCTTAATATCAGCAAACTTCTGTTATACGTTTCATTATTCGCGCTGTTAACGGAAAGAATAATATCGATAATATTGATATTTATTGACTCTGAACGTTCGATTTGGAATATCGAGGACTTTGCAATATTGCTTAAGCGCGTTATTGCTTTTATTTTAACCGTACTTTCTTTCGCGCTTTTGCTTTTTTCCATAGTAAAAATGCGGGGAGTAAAGCGTCAAAAAATCCTTGGGTTCAAAACGTTTATCGTTTCTTTGGGCGCGGTTATTTTAGCATGTGGGTTAAACAGCGATGACTATATTTTATGGCTACAAGTATTTTCGTACGCCACGTTAATCGTTTCAATGCTTTTTCGTACTTTGCTATACGATACTGCGGAGACTTCTTCACGTCAAAGAAATTATTTTTCATTCGTTTATTTGTTTTGTATACTTTTGACGATTCCGCTATTGCAGTATATTGTGTATCCTCAAACGATATTTGAAGAAGTTTTGAAAACGCTGGCGATTGTTTTAACGGCGCTATATTTTTCTTATTCCTGTTATTTATATTATCTAAGCGGAGGAAAGTCTAATTTTTCAATAAGCTTTTCTCTCGTCGTTATTGCGTTAATTTTGCCGTCGATTATTTCTCAATGGAAGCTACAAAATTTATTTTTGCTCGTTCCAAGTGCTTTAATGCTAATTGTCGCATTTTTGGGACGCACGGCGCTTGGAAATGCGGAATTACTGAACTTTTACGGATATATGAGAAAAGCGCCCTATTTTGAAGGTTGGTACTTTAAACTGCAAAAAGGTGATATGGTAGTTGCGCTAATTCCGTCATATCACGTAACGAATAATGAAACGTTTGCAATGATACAGGTAGTTACTCCAACAAAAGCTTTTTCTTTTCAATTTAATCAGACGCAGTTTGACGCGCAAACCGACGTGCTTAACGTAACCGTAGGCAGGTCAACGTTCTCTTCACGTGGCGTTACTTTGGATATAAATGACGACGAAAATAATATTAATGGTGAAATTTTTTTCGGGAAACTTAATACCCTGAAAAAAGATATAATGGGAACGTTTGCTACTTTTCCCCTTATGCAATGCAAACACGGCTTAATCAGTGCCTCGCATACTTTATCCGGTAGCTTGGTAATAAACGGCAAGACGTATGATTTTGACGGTGGTACCGGTTATATAGAAAAGGATAGAGGAGATTCCTTTCCATCTCGTTATTTTTGGACACAATGTTTATGCGACGATATATCGATTATGCTTTCAATTGCAGAAATTCCTTACTTTGGTCTGTATTTTCAAGGCTGTATATGCAACGTAACCGTTGGCTCTGACGAGTATATATTAGCCACTTATAACGGTGCAAAATCCATAGTAACCGATAGGGGCGCAATAGTAAGAAAAGGTGAGGCGAAATTGGAAGTCAATATAATTAACGACTCTCCCATAACGCTGTCATCTCCTACGCATGGAGAAATGAGCAGAGGAATAGGAGAGAGTCCCTCGGCTAAGGTAAGGTATAAATTCAGCGTAAGAGAAGGCGTACTGTTCGATTTCATAGGGAACGGAAGTTGTGAGCATATGTGGAACAAATAAAAATAAACGCCCGCTTGAAATCAAGCGAGCGTTTTCTTCGTACTGGTGCCCGAAGTCGGACTTGAACCGACACTGTGTTTCCACAAACGGATTTTAAGTCCGTCGCGTCTGCCATTCCGCCATTCGGGCTTTATTGGAGGTACCACCCGGATTTGAACCGGGGATCAAGGCTTTGCAGGCCCATGCCTTACCACTTGGCTATGGTACCATACACAACTTTCCGTTGCGCTTATATAATATAGCAGAATCAAAAGAAAAACGCAAACGTTTTGACCTATATTTTTTATGCAAATCAAATGAAAAATGCTAATTTTCGCAATAGTTTTTGCGTGTAAAAAGTTTTTGCCGGCATAAAATACTAGGGAGGTTTTATGTACGAGGCAATTATAAGTGCGAAAAATAACCGCTTGTCGTGGCTTAACGAGATTGAAAGCGAACTGAAAGATAACCTGAAGGGTGGCGCGGTAACTGCATTGATAACGTATTCATCAACGTCATTTCTTAGCGTAGGCGGTGAAAAGACGCTTGGTAAAAGAATTGGCAAACAAATCCGAAAGGCAATCGTTAATTTGATCCTCGGAAGCATTAAAAGGGAATACGTCTATAAAAAAATAGAGCGATTGAAATTACCCGAAACATCTTTGAAGCTATTAAGTCACGCTCTTACTAACTTCGATCGTTATACTGAAGAGCAAATTATACTTGCCGAAGTGCCGAAAGGACGGCGTATTGATATGGACGGATTTTGCAATTTCCGTATGAATGAATTGTATGATCGTTGGCTTGACGTGTGCGGTCTTGCTATCAGGCATAGTCCTTTTCTGTATAATGAAGACACTATGGATGAACTTCTTCATTTTCTTGTTGAGGCGGGGCGCGCTCCGCACCGAAGCGCGGAAATATTTAAGCTGGGCGATAAGTATCGCATAGTAGAGTATCATCTGGGCGTAGACGTCGGGGAACGCGTTTATGATGAATTTGACGAAATGCTTTGTAGGCTGATAGACTTTTCACCCTGCGAAACGGTTGTTTGCGGATTTAATAACGATAAGTATTTTAAACGCTTAAACTCTATATTTGATGCAAAGAAGCTGGACGTTAGATAAAGGCTTAAAAATGCTTGCAATTATTCGTAATTTGGTTTATACTGTAAAAAATTATTTTTGGAGAGAAAGTTATGTTATATAATTTAATTATGGCATCAACCACAGACCCTGACGGCGGTACACCCTCCGGTGGTTGCAGTGAAATGTCAATGATACCCATGCTAATTATTCTTGGCGTAATTTTTGTTGGTTTCTTCATTTTTACTATTATCAATAATAAGCGCAACAAAAAGAAAGTAGAGTCGCAGAGAAGCAATTTATCTATCGGTGATACTATTGAAACGGTAGGCGGTATCATAGGCGTAGTAAAAGAAATCAGAGACCTCGGAGACAGAAAAGACCTTATCGTTCAAACCGGAACCGAAGAAAACCCTACGATTTTGACCGTAGACGTGCAAGCGCTGTATCGTGTAATTGTCGGTACTAATATGCCCGTTGATCCTTCTGTCAATAGTGGAGAAGTAAAGTAAGCGCTCGATTTCGTCAAAACACGACGCATTTTCGCGCGTATATTAAGTTATAGCTAACGTAACCTTCGCATAGTTTATTAGTGAATTATAGCGGAGGTTATTTTTTATGTCTGAAAAAAACAATACTTTGCCCATAGGCGCAAAATACTATGCTATGGAAGTGGTAAAAGCCCTTATTATAGCAATTATTATTTCTTTACTGTTGGTGCTTTTGTCTGCGTTTATTATCAAGACTTTCAATCTTTCCACGGATATTATCCCTATCATCAATCAAGTCATCAGATCTGTTAGTGTGCTGATTGCAAGTTTAATTTCGCTGAAACGCTCAGGAAACGGATGGCTGAGAGGGATAGCTGTTGGATTTTTCTACGGTATATTTGCGTTTATTATTTTTTCTCTACTCAGTGGCGGTTTTGAGTTTGATTTATCGCTACTTAATAACGTTGTTATATGTATGGCGTCCGGACTTGTCAGCGGAATTATTTCCATGTTGATTAGAAGAAACTGAAAAAACTACGCGTTTACACTTGCATTTTTACCGAGATTAATGTATAATATTACAAAACTCGGAGGTACATTTATGAAACATATCAAAGTCGTTGCTACCAATACGATTTGTAAGGAAAAGGGCACCGGTTGCGGTGAATGTCAGACCGGATGTCAGTCCGCTTGCAAGACCAGCTGCACTGTAGGAAATCAGTCTTGCGAACAGAAGAAAACTAATAGAAGTACGAAAGTAAGACAGGACTAACAAATGGTTCATACTTATGAGTGTCTGGGGCGTCATTTCCTCTTAGACGTGGAAAGTGGCTCTGTTTTTATCGTTGACGAATTAACGGCGAAGCTAATAGAAAAACGCTCTCCTTCTGCTTGCGCAAAAGGAGATTTTTCTAAGTATAGCGAAACGGAAATAAACGAAGCCAATGCTGAGATAGACGAACTTATTCGCCAAGGCGTTCTTTTCTCCACACAGCCTGAACATCCCGAACCGATTTATAAGGGGATAGTCAAGGCATTATGTCTTAACATTGCTCACGGTTGCAATCTCCGTTGCAGATATTGCTTTGCGGAAGACGGGCAATACCACGGCAAGCTTGACTATATGAGCGTGGAGACTGCGAAAAAGGCAATAGATTTCCTTATCGCTCGAAGCGGATCTCGTCGCAGACTTGAAGTGGACTTTTTCGGTGGAGAACCGCTCTTGAATATGGAGGCGGTGAAAGAAACGATCGACTATGCTCGAAAGGTGGAAAAGACTGCGGGAAAGGAATTCCGTTTTACGATAACTACCAACGCCGTTGCTTTGACCGATGACTTGATTGAGTATTTTAATCGTGAAATGTATAACGTCGTTTTAAGCATAGACGGCAGAAAAGAAGTTCACGACGCAGTCAGACCGGACGCAGGCGGTAAAGGATCTTTTGATAAATGTCTTGCGAACGCGCTAAAACTCGTTAAGGCGAGAGGGGGAAAGAGTTATTACGTTAGAGGCACGTTCACTGCAAATAACCTTGATTTTGCGAAAGATATTCTCGCGCTTAACGATTACGGCTTCGGACAAGTTTCCTTGGAGCCTGTCGTGCTTCCGGACAGCAGTCCGCTTGCGCTTAAAAATGAGCACGTAGACGGTCTTAAACAGCAGTATGAACTGCTTGCGAAAGAATACGTAAAGCGTCGTGCTGACGGCAAAGAATTTGGCTTCTTCCACTTCAATATAGATATTTACAACGGACCGTGCGCTTCAAAACGGCTGGTCGGTTGTAACGCAGGCGACGAATACTTGTGCGTTGCGCCAAACGGAAATATTTATCCTTGTCATCGCTTCGACGGTATGGACGAATACGTTATCGGTAACGTAAACGACGGAAGTTGGTGCGACGATCTTCCGCAGAAGTTCGCTACTACCAATCTTACCAAGAAAGAAGATTGCAACGAATGTTGGGCGAAATATTATTGTAGCGGAGGTTGTGCTGCAAATTCCATTCAGCTTTGCGGAGGGATTACCAAACCGTACAAACTCGGCTGTGAACTTATGAAAAAAAGAGTGGAATGCGCGCTTGCAATAGCGGCAATTGAAGGCGAAAATAAATAATTATATAATTTTAAGAAAAAAATCACAAACAAATGCGGATATTTGTTTGACTTAGGTTGCCTTCTTGATATATAATCCTATAGTACGGCTAAACGTACGATTTGTAAAGGCAAAAAAATTACGAAATGAAAAAATGATCATCATTAATTAAGTTCATAATCGTTTCGTCAATTACGCTCATTACACTTGTAATGTGCTTTTTCCGGTTTACGGTTTATCCGGGTGGCGAAGCAACTGACTACGGTGTAATTTCGTCCATCAAACTTGGTCTTGACCTTGAAGGTGGCGTATTCGCTGTATACGAGGCGGAAGATGCTAATCCCGAAGATTCACGTATGAACGGTACTGTCACTCAGCTGACGGGTCTTTTGACTGCGAAAGGATATTCGGAAGCAACGGTAGTTCGTGAAGGTGCGAACCGTATTCGTGTGGAAGTTCCCGACGTGGACGAGCCCGGCGAAATTTTCAAGATTATCGGCGAACCTGCCGATCTTGAGTTTGTTCTTTCTCCTGACGGAACGCAGGACGGTGAAACTATTTTCACCGGCGAAGTAGTAACAAATGCTTACGTTACTTCGGACGAACAGATGCAACCCGCAGTAGGTCTGTCCCTTAACTCGGAAGGCGCGCGAATTTTCTCGCAGGTTACTTCCGAAAATATTGGAAAGTTCATTAAGATCTATCTTCTTAAAGGCGGGGAAAGAC
>JAFTMM010000088.1 GCA_017452405.1 Clostridia bacterium
AAGTTCGCTATTATTGGCTTTATTCTGCTTAGGCTCGGGAAGCGTAACGTCAGCGCCCGGACGCTTGATCAGAAAGCCGGTTGCGACGAGTACTACGCACAGCGCAATGCCGAGAACGACGTAAGTCGTTTGCCAACCAATTCCCGGATTGTCAAACATGGTGCCGGCTAAGTTGCCGAGTATCAAAGGACTAGCGCCAAACCCCATCATCAAACAGCCGGAGCAGAACCCCTTACGATCGGGATACCAAGCGCTGACCGTAGATAAAATAACGTTATAAGCCAAACCAATTCCCAGTCCGCCCATAACGGCGTAAGTAAAATACAGTACGACGATACTACTTGCCGAGAAATATGCGGTAAGAACGAATCCGCCACCGGCAAGTAAGCCAGCGAGTCCTATTGTAATTTTCGGACTTACGCGCTTTGCAAGCCATCCACCTATAAAACAGCCTATGCAAAACAAGCACATCGTGAGCGTGAAATTTAGCGCAAGTTCGGAAGCATTCCAACCGAAAGTGTCCGAAAGAGGCGCTTTCAGAATAGACCAGGCGTAAATAATGCCGGCAAACATCATTGATAAAACGCCGATAAGCAGTATCGGCCATCGTGTTAATTTTTTGGGGGAAGACGCTTCCATAATTCAATCCTCTTGCATGTATTTTACATAGCCCACTTAATTATTATAATTAAAAAGCACTATTTTGTCAAGTCTTATATTTTAATTGCAAATTACAGGGTAGGTATAGGCAAGTGGTTGAAAAAGCAAGGCAGATGTGTTATAATGAATATATGAAAGTATTAATGATTAACGGCAGTCCAAAAGCGGACGGAAATACCTCAATCGCGCTCGGCGAGATGAGGAAAGTTTTTGAAAAGAACGGCATTGAAACGGAGACGATTCAGGTCGGCAATAAGGATATTCGCGGTTGCATATCTTGCGCGTATTGCATAAAGGAAAAGCGTGGTTGCGTATTTAACGATATAGTCAACGAGGTTGCGCCTAAGTTCGAGGAGTGCGACGGCTTGGTGGTGGGTAGCCCCGTTTATTACGCTTCTGCAAACGGTACTCTCGTGTCATTCCTTGACCGCTTGTTTTACAGCACGCGGTTTGATAAAACTATGAAGGTGGGCGCAAGCGTGGCTGTAGCACGTCGAGGAGGTCTGTCTGCCACCTTTGACCAGCTCAATAAATACTTTACCATTTCGGGTATGCCGATAGCTTCAAGTCAGTATTGGAACAGCGTTCACGGCAAACTGCCCGGCGATGCGGAAGCTGACGGCGAGGGCTTGCAGACCATGCGCACCCTTGCTGAAAATATGTCGTTTCTTATTAAAAGTATAGCGCTTGGCAAAGAGGCGTTCGGCTTGCCTGAGAAAGAAAAAAGAATCTCTACCGACTTTGTGAGATAAATTTTTCTTGCCTACTGCTACGAGTGCATGAGCGCTTGCGCTATGAATTGCACCTGCGGTGCGGATAGCGCTACGCTATGAATTGCACCTGCGGTGCATGAATTGCGCTCTTACGAGTGCATGAATTGATTTGCTCCGCAAATCATGAATTGCAACCGTTGGTTGCATTTCGGATTATCAACAATGACGCGTAGCGTCAATTCATGGAGCGAAGCGAGAATTCATGACAGCGAAGGGTCAATTCATGCAATTCGAAGAATTGCTATTCATTTTCACATTATGATCTATACCATCACTCTAAATCCATCAATAGACTACACCGTCAGCGTGAAAGACTTGCAAATCGGCAAGCTTAACCGCGCGGAGAGTGAAAGCATTAGGGCGGGCGGTAAGGGCTTAAACGTGTCCGCCGTGCTCGCCAATCTTGGCATGAAAAGCGTTGCGCTTGGCTTTACGGCAGGCGTTATCGGCGAGGCAATCGAAAAACTCACCTTGTCGCAAGGACTAACGACCGACTTTATTGGGGTAGAGGGTGAGAGTAGGATAAACGTCAAAGTTTTGGGCGTAGACGGCGTTACGGAAATAAACGGCGGCGCGCGCTTTGACGAGCGACGTATTGCCGAGCTGAAACGCAAACTGTCTGGTCTTACCGCAGACGACTATCTCGTGTTGTCAGGGAACGCGCCGAGCGAAAGCGTTTACGCCGACTTGCTTGAAAGCGTAGCGGAGTTCGGTGCAAAAACGGTAGTGGATGCGAGTGGAAAACTGCTCACGTCCTGCTTGCCGTATAAGCCGTTTTTAATAAAACCCAATCTACTCGAACTTCTGGAACTCTTTGACCGAACCGAAGCGCGCGAGGACGAAATCTTTGAAATGGCGGAAAAGCTTCGCGCTCTCGGTACGCGAAACGTCATAGTATCACTCGGCGGTGACGGCGCTATCATGATAACGGAGAGCGGGAAGCGACTGCGTGCTCCTGCTCCCAAAGGTAAGCCCGTGAACACGGTAGGCGCAGGTGACAGCCTCGTTGCCGGCTTTATTTACGGTTATGAAAAAAGCAAGGACTATGCCGAGGCTTTGCGCTATGGAGTTAACGTGGGAAGCGCGACGGCTTTTTCAGGCGAGCTGGCTACCAAAGAAGAAATAGCGAAATTAGGCGAAATACTATAATGCGTTTAAAATCCTTAGCGGTATAGCGCGCTTACCTTTCGCATAAAATAATCATAAATAAGACAAACGCGCCTTTTCGCAAACTTAGAAATTAATACTTGACAGATTAGGTAATGTCGTGTATAATATATAATGAGTTATAATCTATAACTATAATTTATCAAGGGGAGAGATTTATTATGGCAAAAGTCAGATGCGCAAGATGCGGAAACGTATTCGCACTTCAGGGTAGCGAAATACAATTATGCCCGCAATGTGGTTGCCGAATGAGGATTAACAGACCACAGCCCGCAGTTTCGCAAGCGACGCCCAAAGCGCAACCCGAACAGCCCGCTGTGCAGTCTAATGCGGAGTATGAAAATCTTCGTAAAGAATATATGGACATGATGCGTACGCGTCTTGCTGAAGAACGTAAGACTCAGTCCGACGTGGTGTGCATTTCCAAAGCAGAATATAAAGAGCTCGTGGAAAGGGCGGCGATTGCTAACGCAAGCAAACCTGCGCCTGCCCCCGTTGCGCCTCAGCCTGAACCTGTTTCTGCTCCAACGTTTGAACCTGTTTCCACGCCGATCGTTAGCGCACCTGCTCCCGTTTCGGAGCCTGCTCCAACTTTTAGCCCTGCAGATACTTGGAGCTCGCCCTCTGACGACTATATTGCTCCCGACGACTACGCCGGAAACGATTACGCTGACGAAGAAGAAACGGAAGTTGCTAAACCGCGCAGTAGAGGGCTTGTAGCAAGCTGGATTGCCTTTATAATAGCGTTAGGCGCAGGCGTGCTCAGCGGTCTGCTCACGATATTCAAAGTATTCTACGACCCTGCGCTTAAAGCGAACGTAATTAAAGGATCGGATATTCTAATTCCAAACGGTGGTTGGACGGAGGCTAATATTCCTATTAATATTATCGTCGCTCTCTGCTTCTTCTTGCCTGCGCTCCTTGCTCTTATCACGTTTATCGTGACGGTTGCTAAGGGTAAGGTTATGAAGTTCATACTTGCGTTCCTTTATCTTATCGCCGGCGTACTGCTTTTCGGCTTCCCGATTATGTTCGACCTCTCTATGGGCGTGAAAGTGACGATTAACGGCGAACTCTTCATGAATACGATTGAGAGATCGGCGATTATCGTGCTCATTGCTGCTGGCGTATGCGCGGTAGCGTTCATAGCGCTTCTCGTTGCGGGAATAGCGACCAAGAGCAAAAAGCGTGAAAAAAAACAACTTTTTGAGGAAGAAGAGGACTTTGAGGACGAAGAACTCGTCTGAAACGCTTGCAATTTAAAAATTAATATGGTATATTATAAAAGCCTTTCCGCTAAGGAGGGCTTTTATCCTTGCTTGCGAGACCGCTCGTAGGCTGAAAATCCACAAGGAGGTACTAAAATGACTAATTACGAAATGCTTTACATCATCTCGCCCAAGGCTGACGAGGCTACTCGCGAGGCGCTTATCGCTCGTTTCCAGAACGTCGTTGCTACGGCAGGCGGTACGAGTGAGGTAAACAAGTGGGGCATGAGAAAACTTGCTTACAAGATCAATTTCCTTTCCGAAGGTTATTACGTTCTCATGAACTATACCGCGCCCGAAACCGTACCTGCAGAGCTTGAACGCCAGATGAGAATCACCGACGCTATCATGAGATTCGTTACCATCAAGAAGGTGGAGAACAAACTCACCAAAGCAGAGGCTGAAAGAAAGGCTAAGGCTGCCGAAAAGGCTGCCGCTGCCGCTAAAGCGCGTGAGGAAGCTGCCGAAAAGGCCGCAGCAGCCGCTGCAGCAAAGGCCGCTGAAGAAGTCGCTAAAGCAGAACAGGTAAGCGAAGAAGTAAGTCAGGAGCCGGCAGAAGCCGAAGCTCAGGACAAGGCAGAATAATCTGCCTGACGAATTCAGGAGCTAAGAATGAATAAAATTTTTCTGATCGGTAATCTGACCGCAGATCCGGACTACTCGGTTTCTGCCAGCGGTGTTCCCGTATGTCGTTTCAGCATTGCTGTAAACCGCAGATTCAGCGGTAACAACGAAGAACGCACGGCAGACTTCTTCCGTATTACTACCTTCCGCAAGACTGCGGAAAATTGCGCTTCTTTCCTTGCTAAAGGCAGAAAAGTAGGCATCACCGGTTCCATTCAGATTAACGATTATACCGATAAGGAAGGCAATCGCCGTCAAAGCGTTGACGTAACGGCGGACGAAGTGGAATTCCTCAGCCCCAAAGGCGAGGGCGATAGCGCTCCCGCTCCCAGAAAGGCTACCTCCACTCTCGAGCCCGTCACCGACGACTCTCTTCCTTTCTAAAAAATCAAGGAGTTAAAAATGGACAATAAGAAAGTTTCGTCCGCAAATAAAGATTTCAGCGGAGACGACAAGGTAAAGAAAGCTCGTCGTCCCATGAAGAGAAAGGTTTGCGAATTCTGTGAAAAGGGCATTGCGGAAATCGACTACAAAGACGTTTCCAAGCTCAGAAGATACGTTACCGAAAAGGGTAAGATTATCTCCGCACGTACCAGCGGATGTTGCGCTCGTCACCAGAGACAGCTCACCGTTGCTATCAAGCGCGCGAGAATGGTTGCTCTTCTTCCTTTCAAGGGAGAATAAGCAAGTCGGCTGATGCCGGAATAATTAACGACAAACGATGCTAAGGCTAACTTAGCGTCGTTTTTTCTTAATCAAATTCTAATCTTTTACGTATTGATTTTACCCCTTCGTATGTGGTATATTATAACAAACTAAAAACTCTTAACTAATTGATTAAATATTATAGACAGAGGAGGCGTCAATGGAAGGATACCAGATTGCAATAATAGTCATTATTGCCGTTATTGCTCTTATACTTATCGTTAATCATATCGTGTACGGTTTAATGAAAAAGAAAAAAGAGCAGGCACTCAAATCAGCAGAAGAAAGTCAAATGCAAGGCTCGCAGGACGCCGACTTTGCGGAAGCAGAGACGGACGAGAGCGCGGATGAAGAAGTAATCGTAGACGTCGAGCTTGCCCACACCGTAGAAGACGATCCGTCCAAGGACGTAGATGTTTCAGACGAGGTTGTGGAAGAAGAAGTCAAAGACGCAGTCGTTATCGAGGGGCTGGAGGGCTTTATTTCGGGCAAAGAGGGCGACGACGGCGAAGGCGCAGAGCTGTTTACCGAAACCAAACGCATTTACGTCATGTATAACCGTTCGTTTAGAGCTAAACTCGTTCAGTCTGACGACGAGGTTAAGGCGCGCTACACGGCGGTCAAGAACGCATTACTTTCCTACAAAAAGACACGCTCGCGCACGAGCTGGGCTTGCGATACTATCAGCTACGGCAGGTCGGCAATAGCTAAGTTCGCGGTTCGCGGAAAAACGCTGTCAGTGTATCTTGCAATCGATCCCAAAGCGCTGGAAGGAACTAAATATAAGGTAGAAGACGCGTCTGCGCTTAAGCGTTACGGCGCAACGCCGACCAGACTCAAACTCCGTTCCGCGCGCTCGGCTAAGTACGCAATCGAGCTTGTTTCGTCCATGATGACGGCACTCGGCGCCGTTAAAGGCGAAGACAAGACGGACGATTACGATCTTGCGTACGTGGGTACGGAAGAACTTATCCGCGCAGGGCTTATAAAAATGCTTGCAACGGACGAGGTCGGCACGGAGATTGCCAAAGCCGACTTTGGCGCGCTCTCCCGCGAAAAATTCCGCGTAGTTACCGGTCTTGAAATCCGCAAGTCCGTCAGCGTAACCGAAGCGGCAAGCGCAATTACCGACGAGGTAGCCGAAAAGCTTGCTATGCACGAGCATGAAACCGCTTTCCACCGTGGAACGAAAAAGGGCATAATCAATATCGACACGCTGTCCGAAAGCTTCCAGAGTGGTGATACCGTAGATATTATCGAGCTTAAAGAAAAAGGACTTATCGGCAAAAACGTCGGTTATATAAAAGTCCTTGCGCGCGGTAATCTTAACAAGTCGCTCACCGTCAAAGCAAACGACTTTTCACTTGACGCCGTAAAGATGATAGTTCTGACCGGTGGCGCAGCGGTTATTGAAGAATAAAACAGAATAAACGTAATTACGATTTGCAAAAGCTCTTTCGCTTAAATGGGTGAAAGAGCTTTTTACGTTAAAACTTATTTAATAAGGTCTTTGTCATCCTGAGCGTAAGCGATAGGATCTCGGAGATTTCTCCACTTCGCTAACGCTTCGGTCGAAATGACGGACTTTCGTCCTCCTGAGCAACACACTCTTTGTCATTCTGAGCACACTTTTCGTCATCCTGAGCGGTAGCCCGAAGGATCTTAGATAAAGTCGAGATACTTCGACTACGCATGCGCTCCGCTCAGTATGACTTAATAAAGTCGAGATACTTCGACTACGCATGCGCTCCGCTCAGTATGCCTTAAATTAAAGTCGAGATACTTCGACTACGCATGCGCTCCGCTCAGTATGACTTAATAAAGTCGAGATACTTCGACTACGCA
>JAFTMM010000089.1 GCA_017452405.1 Clostridia bacterium
ACGTCAATTTTAACATAACTGCTTTGCTCATTCAAGAATTATTTTTAGAAATTCTGGACGTTTGTTGTCCAATTTCAACAAAAAGCCACCTGAAGGAGTGCTTTAGGTGGCTTTTTGCTTGTTTATTCATTTGCGAAGAAGGCTACGCCGACTGCGCCCGGTCCGACGTGCGTGCCGATAGTGCTTCCAACGATATAGGCAGGAACGTCGTCCACGTGGTCTGCCCAAAGAGCCGAGCTGTCTTTAATATACTTGTCGAGTACGGTTCTTTCTAGTCCCGACCAGATCGTGCCATATGGCATTGAGAAGTCTATACCGCCTTTTTCGCCCACGAGCTTTGTGAGTAAGTTATTGCCCTTTTTAGAGCCCATCGCTTTGCCGATCATCTTAACTTCGCCGTCTACCAACCCGACTACCGGCTTTATGGAAAGCAGATTGCCCACGAACGCTACGGCTTTGGATATGCGCCCGCCTTTTTTGAGATATTCGAGCGTGCCGAGCATTGCCATAACGCATAGTTTTTGCTTCTTTTCGTCAAGAGCTTCCTTGACGTCCTTTGAGCTCTTGCCCTGTTCTATCAGTTTAAGCGCGTAATAGCAAAGCAGTCTTTCGCCTATGCAGGCGCTTAAGCTGTCCACGACGAACACCTTGCCGTTATACTTTTCCGACGCTTGCTTAGCGCCCTCGTACGTTCCCGAAAGCTTGGAGGAAATCGTAATCGCCACGACCTCGTCGCCGTTTGCCGTCAGCTTGTCAAATTCCTCTTCAAAGCGAAAGGGCGTAATCTGACTCGTTTTGGGAAGGTCGTCACTTTCGATTAGCTTTTCGTAAAACTGCGTCGGAAGAAGGTTAACACCGTCTAAATAGTCTTCTGCCCCGAAGTTCACCACCATAGGAATCATAGTAACTCCCAGCTTCTCTGCCTCCTCTACGCTGATGTCGGAAGCCGAATCTATAACGATTTTTACTGCCATATATACTCCTTAGTTTGGGTTAAAATCACGCAACCGAACGCGGGAAACCCGACGTCCGTCTTGATAATTTTTAACCTCAAACGATAAATTATTCTTGTTGATTTATCAACAAGTGCATTTTAACATAAAACTTGTTGTTGTGTCAACAAGTTTTATGTATAAAGTATATTCGTCCGCAGTATAAATTTTTCTTTTACGCTACTACCGCGCGGTATCTTTCCGAGTCGAGAACGCTCATCATAAACGCTTGGGGTGACGGAGTTCCGCAGGCTACTGCTTCAAAGATTTTGGGGGAAGCGCCGGAAACGAGCGACACTCCGTGTTCGTCTTTAGTGACGGGTTGGTGACCGTGGCGACTTGCCACGTTCCAGAAAACCACTTCGGGCAGTTTATAGCCGTGCGCTTGGTATTTTTTCTTGGCGCTATCGTAAACCGTGTCGTTTGCGCCGTCTACGCAACTGTCAAACTCCATATCCGAAATTATTATAAGTCTTTCGGGGAGTTCGCTCTGCGGTAGGTTACATTTCACCGCCGTCTTTAATATAACGTCGAAAACGGCTTCGAGATTGGTGTTTGCGACCTCGTTAAACGATGCAACGTAACGCAAGCGCTCGGTAAACGTGTCGCCCTTTATTTCTATCAGTTTAGGTCTTGCCGAAAACTCAATGAAATGGTTTTTGAACGCGCCCACGTTGCGTTCGGCGCAATAAAGACCGAGCGATAACGCAACGGAAGCAGGCATGGGACGAGCGCACAGATACATCGAACCGGACGTGTCGATTATAGGCAAGACGTTTTCGCCACAACCGTAATCAGGGAGCGAAGCCCAGCTTGCGTTCAACGCGCGTTCTTCTTCGGGCGATATCGACTTCATAAACGTATTCGAATCGCACTCCCACGACAAATACGGCTCAACGAGTTCGTAAGGCGCAAGAGTGCCGGCGTTAAGTATTGCCTCGCCCTTCTCCACCTTCGACAAGAACTCACGAAAGCGTTCGCCGTCGTTGCGCATAAACGCTTTGAAATATTTGCGCATTGCTTTAGAAGGCTGAGCGGAATAATCGAAGGTATAGTCCTTTTCTCGTAGATTATTCTCTATCAAACGAATTTGCCGGCGAAGAGCTACGAGCGTTTTGCGATACTGCGCGTCCGTCCATTCGAGCGACTTGGCGATGCGTTTTGCCGTCCTTACCGCGTGAGCGTTGGACGTATTAACCGACGGAAGCCACTTTCCGAGTAAGGAAACGGGCTTGCCCTCTGCCAATGCGTTAAGGTCTTTGTGCAACTGCTTATCGATAAAATCCAACGCGCTTTTCTCGCAAGGAGTGTTAAAGAGGGTTAAAATATCGTCGTATCGGCCGTATTCCGCTACGTGAGCGACGTTTTTGCGTACGGAATCGGGATGAGCGGTTGCCAAATAGCCGAGAATTGTTCTAAACACTCTGCGTTCGCCCAATCCGCCTCTGACGTCGCGCGCAAAAAAAAGCGTCTTGACGGCAAGGTCGGCGTTCTCGGCGTACGCTCTTTCAAACCGCTTGATTATTTCGCCGTCGTTTTCCTTTCTAATCGCGCCGACAGTTGCAAAAAAGTCCAAACAGTCCGATTGCGTAGTAGCGTGCGCTACCGCGCCGTTCTCGGTAAGCGTTTTATTCATTTCGTCTTTTAAAAATTTCAACATAACTCCTCCTTTTTATTGCGAGATACCTTTTTGATTTCATTATCTGTTTACGCTCCAAACGTAAGATAAAGGATATAATCTACTAGGATTGCTGTTGGTATCTCTTTTGGGTGGGCACAAGATGGGTTTCGTTATTGCAAGTTTCGGGCTTTCACCGAAACCGCTCTCAGGCTATGAACCGAGCGTCACTGAAGACTATTGCAAAGTTGCTGTTACCATCTTTAACAAGGCGCATAAGTGGTAAGTTGGATTAACAGTCCAATCCTTAATTTGCTGTAAGCGCCTTTTGTGCAAGGTGCGTCGTAGATACTGCGCTTCTACAAGGTTTTTGATTTTCATCTGGAGCATTTAATTTGCTGTACGCACCTTTATTAATTCTTTTATCGCGCCTCCGTTGACTTGAAATTATACACGGGAGTAATGCGCTTCACTATTTCCACAGTTGGCTCAATATTGCACACAATATCTTCCAAGCTTTTATACGCCATAGGGCTTTCGTCCAACGTAGTTTCGGTGATAGAGGTAGAATAAATCCCTTGCATTTTGATCTTAAACTCAGTCATATTCAACGTTTGAAAGGCTTTGGCTCGGCTCATTAAGCGCCCGGCGCCATGAGGCGCACTGTAATTCCAATCCGCATTTCCTTTACCAACGCAAACCAGAGAACCGTCGCGCATGTTTATGGGAATGAGCAAACGTTCGCCCTTTTGAGCAGAAACCGCGCCCTTACGAAGTATCATATTTTCCGTATCAATATAATTATGTATAGTGGTAAACCCGTCCGTGATATGAAATCCCATTCCCTTTACGATCTCGTTGATTATTGCCTTGCGATTAACGATCGCAAACTGCTGTACGATTTTCATGTCGTGAACGTAGTCGTCAAATAACTGACCTTCTACATACGCCATTTGAGGCAAAATTTGAGCGGTACTATTTTTCAACGCCTCAAGCGCAGATTGAATTTCTTTGTGGCGTCCCTGCTCTTTCATTTGCGCTATTAGTTCACTTATCTTTGAGGGTGAATTACCACTGAGCTCGCGGTACGCCATGTTTTGATAGTAGTTAGCCACCTCAACACCGAGATGACGGCTTCCCGAATGTACGACCACGTATTTTGTTCCATTTTCGTCCTCGTCGATTTCGATAAAGTGGTTTCCACCTCCGAGAGTTCCTATGCTTTTATACGCCAACGCCACCTTTACTTTATTATAACAACGGAGTGCGGATAGGTCTATATTATGAGAAAAGAAATGAGCAGTCTTCCTGACGTTATAACCGGCAGGAACGTTGACTTTTATAATTTCGTCAAGTTTTGGATAGTCGATTTCTCTTTCGCTTATTTCAGCAAGTTCCATACCGCATCCTATATCCACACCCACCATATTAGGAACTATTTTGTCACGCACAGTCATAGTAGTACCAATCGTACAACTTACGCCTGTATGAACGTCGGGCATTACCCGCACCTTTGCACCCTCAAAGGCTTTGAAGTCACACATAAATTTAATTTGATTTACCGCTTCCGCTTCAACTACTGACGCAAACACCTTGGCTTGCGTATATTTGCCCTTGATTTCCATAACGCCTCCT
>JAFTMM010000090.1 GCA_017452405.1 Clostridia bacterium
AAGCTCTGATATCGGTGATTTTGATATTGACGCCGTAGAAGTGGACGCAGGTAATTTGACGGTAAAAATCAAGCGTCCTCATAGTGATACCGCTAATGATCGAGCGGTAGGATTTTTCTTTATTATCGAAGTGAATAAAGCGTTCGTCAAGGACGTAACAAACACCACGTATGTTTATATTTGATGTTGTAAACAGTTCTGCAAAAATCAAGAGACAATATTGTACGCAAAATGGATTTAAGAAACTTAGTTCGACTTTAAATAAATAAAAAGATGAAAAATTAATAATGCAAAAATTTAGTAGAGCAAAAACGAGAGATGGTATTAAACCAAAGCTATAAATTATTTGAAAACTAGGAGAAAGATTTTATGAAAAGAAAAGCATCAAAAATTTTCATAGGGGTAATGTGTTACATAGTATTCACAATTGTCTGTTTCTTTTGCACTGTCTTAGTTTTTAGATGCGGTATTTTTAAGGATTTAGAAGTAAAGACAGATGGATTTTTTAAATACGTTATTGTTGGAGAAAATAGCCGTGTTCCAAATTTAAGAAACAAGGCAGTTGTTGCGATTGTTGGTTTTACATGGTCTGGAGAGCAGCAAGAGATTATAGATATACCTAGAGAAATTGATGGGAAACCCGTACGGCGAATCGGTTACGACGATCAGTTCCGTCACGATGTTTACACAGTGTATAGTCAAAACCTCAAAAAAATATATATCCATGACAACATTAGATACATCAATAATTTTGAAGGGGGAAAGGTTGACGTGATGCTGTGTTCAGCAAACAATGATTTTAGTATTTATGACTCTGATATAATGAATATATATTTTTATAAATCCATGACTGACAGAGAATTTATTACAATGACAGTTTCCTATGCTAATATCGTTTATATGAATAACTATACGCCCGAAATTAATGAAGGGTATTACCGCCTGGATAATATTGAAATGGGAGAAAAGGTACCAGAGCCACCGAGTCCTGAAAGAAGCGGTTATGAATTTACGGGCTGGTTCACTGAGCCAGAGTGCATAAATGCTTGGAACTTTGACGTTTCGCCAAATATTGAAGAAAACACAGAATTCAGACTCTACGCCGGCTGGCGTGCAGTATAAATAAGGAGAAAATGAATATTGAATAGAAAAGAGCCGTAACGAGTTCGTGACGGCTCTTATAAATAACTTTTACATAAACAGGAAGAAAATAGCACCGAGATATGCGGCAATTCCGATAGGGATATAACCCCATGAGGTTATCCATTCCCAGCCGTACATAGTACCGAACATATACAGAATTACGAACGCGCCGAGAATAAGATAAATAATTGCCATTAATACGTTTAATCTGTTTCCCTTGCTCTTCACAAGCAGATATATTCCGTAGCCTACGAGAAGCAAACCGAGCGCAAAGAATATCCAGCTTGATATTTGATTGGCGGCAATAACAAGCGCAACGCCTACGATAATCTCAATTATTCCGAGCGCCAAACTCTTGCCTGAATTTTTGTATCTGAAATAGTTTACTACTGCTACTGCTCCGAGCGCTGCGGCAACTACGCCGATTATGCGCACAAGCATAGTTATAAGACCTGTAGTGCCGTTGAAGAACAAAATGAACGTTCCGAGAACGGCTAGCATAATTCCGATCATAGCGTTTACCGATATGTTAATCGCAAACTTACTTGACACTCTTTCGTGCTTGACTTGTCTTTCGCTTTTACCTTTCTGTGACATAATATTTATCTCCTCCTTTATTTTTCCACTCCGGGCGGAGTAGGGGTAACGTATACGGTTTTAGCTCCGAAATAGTCCACTTTTCCGGGCGCTGCGCCACGTTTTTTATATACGTTCTTGGCTTTAGTGTAATCAATGGGTACGTTCTCGGATTGTCTGGCTTTTGAAAAGAATGCCGCAATTCCGCCCGCTTTTTCAATGACCGAGTGGGGAACTTCTTTGCCACGCGCTTTGATTATGACGTGACTGCCGTGAAAGCCCTGCGTGTGTAGCCAAATATCTTCACCACGCGCCTCTTTGGTTATTTTGTCATTCTGTACGTTGCTCTTTCCAACGAGCACCTCATAGCCGTCAACGGTAAACTTTCTCGGTTCGCTGACGGTAGTCTTTTTCTTGCCGTTTTGACGGGTAAGGTAGCCGGCTACTTCCAGCTCCTCGGCGATATCTCGAATATCTTCCTCATTCGTTGCGAGTGACAAAGCGGTTTCTACGCTTTCAAGATAATCAATAGCAAGCTCGGCGTTACTGATCTGCTCTTCGAGATTAGCGACCGTGCGCTTTTTTTTCTGATAGCGCTTGAAGTGCTTTTGAGCGTCCTCCTGCGGTGAGTTCTCGGTAAGCTTGATTTCCATTTGCGTGCCGTCATACCAATTGTCTACCACAACGGTGCTGTCGCCGTTCTTTATCTTATAAAGGTTGGCGGTGAGCAGTTCGCCTATAATGCGTTCGCTATCGTAGTCTTTTGCGTTCTCGTATTCTCTAACGAATGCGCCTAACTTCTTCTTTTGCTTGTCGAGTGTAGCGGTAAGAACGCGTTTGATCGCTTTTTCTGCCAATGTAAACCCGTTATCTGCAGTAACGGATAAATAATATTCGTCCATTGCTTCGGACAGCGTAGGGAACGTCTTCCGCGTTTCGGTTTTCGTAGCGTAATCGCAGAACGAGAAATCCGTCGGGCCGTTTTCGTCGTAATAAACGGTGGGTGAGTGAGACGAAGAAACGAGCGCCCTCGCGCCTTCCGAAATTTTCCCACTACTTACGGCGCGATACAATATTTCGTTTGCCGTTGCCATGGACAGCCCACGCAGACGTTTGATCATTACGGACGGCAGTTCGTCTTCTTCTACTTCCTCGGATAAGCCGTCGCAGGCGCAATCGGTGGGGTATAAACGTTCGTCCACAGGGAAAGCGTACACAAGTCCGGGAATTATGGGGCGTTCCTCATCCAGCGTAATGTGCTTCAGCGCGTCAGTAACTTTGTAATTCTCATCCGTAATGACAACGTTGGAATACTTGCCCATAATCTCTACGATCATTATACGTTTGATTTCTTCACCGAGTTCGCCCCTTGCGTTTATGCGGAACAGCAAGATTCGCTCAAACGGGCGCGCCTCTACGCTTTCAATTTGACCGCCTCCGATATGACGGCGAAGGTGCAAACAGAAAGAAAGAGGCGTGGCGGTGGACGTAATTTTTTGCGACGTTAAATAACACCTCGGCGAAGCCGCTGCGGTGATTATAAGATTATTATTTGCGCCTTTTGCGCGAATAATCAGCATGAGCGTGGTTTTATTGCTCATTATTATTTTGTCTATCCTACCGCCCGAAAGCCTTTCGTTAAGTTCTTCGGCAAGAGCGGAGTAATTGACTGCATCTGCGGGCATAATTATACTCCTACGTATATTTTAGTATAAACGGCGAAAAAAGTAAATCGATTTAAAGATAAAATTCGACCGCCACGCCTGGTTAAAAAAATCAAACCGACTTTAATTAATTGACATTATTTTCCGTTTGTGTTACATTATTAGCTGACATTTTAATCAGTAATAATTTTAAGCCCCAAAGGAGCAGAAATGAAGTACACTATCAGTAAAGAAAAGAGTGAAGTTACCGTTAAGTTCGATACCACCCCCACGGAGTGGACGGACGCTGTAAACAAAGCGTACCAGGAAACTAAGGGCAAGTATAAGGTTCCCGGTTTCCGTCAGGGAAAAGCTCCCAAGCACGTAATCGAATCCATGTACGGCGTAGGAGTATTTGCCGACGACGCTATGGATATTCTCATTCAAGACGGTTACGAAAAGTTCGTTGGTGAAAACGAAGATATCGTTCCCCTTGACCGTCCCACCGCGTCTATAGACGCATTTGACGGAAAGAAGCTTAAGTTCTCTCTTAAATTTCCCGTAACTCCCGACGTTAGCCTTGGCGAGTATAAGGGCGTAGAAGTGGTTAAAGCAGAATATACAGTAAGCGACGACCAGATTGACGCAGAGCTCAAAAACGTGCTTGAAAGAAGCGCGCGTATTGAAGAAAAAGAGGGCGAAGCTCAGCTCGGTGATACCGTAAACCTCGATTTCTCGGGTTCAGTAGACGGCGTTAAATTTGACGGTGGTACGGCAGAGCAGTATAACCTTGAGCTTGGTTCTCATTCCTTTATTCCCGGATTTGAAGAACAGCTCGTAGGCGTTAAGAAGGGTGACGAAAAGGACGTTAACGTTAAGTTCCCCGAAGAATACCACGCTGACGAACTCAAAGGAAAAGACGCGGTTTTCGCTTGCAAGATTAACAGCGTTTCGGCTAAGATAGTACCCGAAATGGATGACGCATGGGCAAAAGACGTTTCCGAGTTCGATACCCTTGCGGATTACAGAAACTCCATTAAGGAAAGACTTGCAAAGCAGGGCGAAAGCAGAGCGCGCGCAGAAAACGAAAATAATATTATCAACGCTATCGTAGACAAGAGCGAAGCGGATATTCCCGACGTTCTCGTTCAGTCCTATCTTGACGATATGCTTCGCGATATGGAAATGCGTATGTACTATCAGGGCATGAAACTTGAAGATTACTTCAAGTATACCGGTACTACCGTAGAAGATTTCCGTAAGGATCGCTATGAAGACGCTAAGCGTGGCGCGCTTACCAGACTCTGTCTTGAAGAAATTATCAAACGCGAGAACATCACGGCTACCGACGAAGAAGCAGAGAAAAAGTATGCTGAAAGTATGCCTGCGCCCTCCGGCGGCGAAGAAGTTCGCAAGCCCGACGAGCGCGAAATGGGCTATCTTAAGAACGAAATCGTTATGACCAAGCTTCTTGATATGCTTATCGAAAACGCGGTATTTACCGAGAAGAAAGAAGAAGCGGAAAAGCCTAAGAAAAAAACGACAAGAAAGACCACGAAGAAGACCGAAACCGAAGCTAAAGAATAATATTTTCGCCATAGGCAGAATAAAATAGGGCGATACGGAAATATTTAGGTAAGTACGGAGGCATACATGACAATCAGTAACAATCTTGTACCTATGGTTGTAGAGCAAACTAATCGCGGTGAGCGCTCTTACGACCTTTATTCCAGAATGCTTGAAGACCGTATAGTTTTCCTCAACGGCGAGGTCAACGACGTGTCCGCAAATATCGTTATTGCACAGCTCATATATCTCGAAGCAAAAGATCCGGACAAGGATATAAGCCTTTATATCAACTCACCGGGCGGTTCCGTAACGGCAGGTATGGGCATATATGATACTATGAATTTCATTAAACCCGACGTTTCAACGATTTGCGTGGGTATGGCTGCGTCTATGGGCGCATTCCTTCTCAGCGCAGGCGCGAAAGGCAAGCGTTTTAGTCTGCCTAACAGTGAAATCATGATCCATCAACCTCTCGGCGGTGCGCAAGGGCAGGCTACGGATATCATGATCCAGGCAGAGCATATCATTAAAATCAAGAAAAAGATGAACCGTATATTGTCGGAAAATTGTAAACAACCGCTTGAAAAGATAGAGCGTGACGTTGAGCGCGACTATTATATGAGCGCGTCTGAAGCGCTCGAATACGGTCTTATCGATAAGATTTTCGAAAAGAGAGGTTAATTTGGAATTTTATAACGAACCGAGGCATTGTGAATTTTGCGGAAAAAGCGAGGACGAGGTTTCAAAGCTAATAAGCTCACCCGGTGGTGTCTGCATCTGTAACGATTGCGTAGATCTTTGTTCCGACTTGCTTTACGAAGAAACGGAGGAAAAAGACGGCGCCGAGCTTCTTCCCAACTTGCCCACGCCGATTGAAATTAAGAACGCGCTTGACGAATATATCGTAGGACAGCACGAAGCAAAAAAGGCGCTTGCCGTTGCGGTTTATAACCACTATAAGCGCATTAATTTCAATTCAAAAAGCAAACCTCAAAAGAAGGATAAAGAGAAAAAGGACAGCGAAATCGAGCTTAAAAAGAGTAATATCTTAATGCTTGGACCAACCGGTTGCGGTAAAACCCTTCTTGCTCAAACGCTTTCTCGTATTCTCAACGTACCTTTTGCCGTAGCCGACGCAACGACTCTTACGGAAGCGGGCTACGTCGGCGAGGACGTGGAAAATATCCTTTTAAAGCTCATACAGAACGCCGAATACGACATTCCCAAAGCGGAAATTGGTATTATCTATATCGACGAAATAGACAAGATTTCCAGAAAAAGCGAGAACACGTCTATCACTCGTGACGTATCGGGCGAAGGCGTTCAGCAGGCGCTTCTCAAGATTATCGAAAGTACGGTTGCTAACGTACCTCCGCAGGGCGGAAGAAAGCACCCTCAGCAGGAATGTCTGCAAATCGATACGACTAATATTCTCTTTATCTTCGGCGGTGCGTTCGTAGGACTTGAAAAAATAGTCGGACAGAGACGAGATGGAAGCCTTATGGGTTTCGGCGGTAACGTTAAGAGCAAAGAGAAGATAAGCATAAGCGAAGCTCTTCGTGACGCTCAACCGCAGGACCTTATCAAGTTCGGACTTATTCCCGAATTCGTAGGACGTGTGCCCGTAACAGTAAGCCTCAACGCGCTTGACAGAGAAGCTCTCGTATCTATATTGACTCAGCCCAAAGATGCGCTCGTTAAGCAGTACGAAAAACTTTTTGAGATCGACGGCATAAAACTCGAATTTGAAGAGGGCGCAATAAACGCAATCGCAGATAGAGCGATAGCTCTCGACACGGGCGCGCGTGGACTGCGCACGATTATCGAAAACGCAATGATGGACCTTATGTACACAAGTCCGTCAGACAAAGAGATCGAAAAGATCGTAGTTACCGAGGACTTCTTGCTCGGCAAGGGCGAACCTATCGTAGTTCGTGGAGAAGCAGCGTAATAAAAGCAAATGCGACGATTGAAACCAATCGTCGCATTTTTACTGCTTACAGATCGTCCGCATCCTGTTCGGGTTCTTCCGTAATTACACCGTTACCGGTATAAGATCCTAATGGATCGTTTTTGGACATAAAGTCCTGTTCTTCTTCAAAAAGTTCGTTTTCCATATAAGTATCTTGCGTCTATAAATCATTAATTATTCACGAATTTCATATTATATCGTATGAGTTTTTTTGATGAAATCAGCTATCGTACTTTGCTTGGCAGAGCGGTAGGCTACAGCGCAGTCCTTATGGGTGGCGAAGCTGTGTACGTTGAAGGCATTTCCCGAATCGTCAGCGTTTCGGGAGAAAAAATAGAGGTTTCAGCGCGCAAAAAGCTTTTGGTAGTGGAGGGTGAAGACTTAAGCCTAGAAGAGGTTGAAAAAGAAAGCGTTATAATAAAAGGCAGGATAGCATGTTTCAAGGAATGTTAAGGCGCGCCATAACGGTAGAAGGAATGAATAAAAAACGCCTGTATTCTGCCTTAATTAAGGACGGAATTACGCTTTACGGGCTCAAAGACGACGGCAGAACCGCTACTTTTGCGCTGAAAGAAAAAGATTTGCGAAAAGCTGTTGCAATTTTAGACGCAATGTGTTACAATTACTCGGTAAAAGGCGGAGTGGGTGGTTTATTGCTGTTTGCATTGAAAAAGCTACCAATGCTCTTATCCGTACTCATAATGACTGCGCTCGTGTTCGCTTCTAATCTTTTCGTATGGCGAGTAGAAATAGTAGGCGCAGAGGGTAGCGCACGACTTGACGCTCTCGACGTTACCGAAAATTGCGGTGTAACTGCTTTTGCGCTTAAGTCGTCAGTGGATATCGACGCTATTGAAAAAGGGCTGAAAGAGAGTGGCTTTTCCGCTTCGACGGTTGACTTTCGTGGAAACGTACTTGAAGTTCACGTAGTTCCCGAGGATGATAATCTTGACCTTGACGAGAGTGGCTCCGAGCTGGTTTCTGCATACGACGGAGTAATTACGCGCATAATTACGGAGAGTGGTACGCCACTCGTTAAGCAAGGCGACGTAGTTAAACGCGGA
Organism: Clostridia bacterium; assembly: GCA_017452405.1. Classification (GTDB taxonomy): domain Bacteria; phylum Bacillota; class Clostridia; order Christensenellales; family Pumilibacteraceae; genus Protoclostridium. Next base: position 7,968 of record JAFTMM010000090.1, read on the forward strand.
GAAGTTCTTATATCGGGTGACGTATTTTCCACGCTGGACGGAAGCCTTATCGGGCGTGAAGAAGTCAAAGGCGCGGTTTACGCCGAAGTGACGTTCAATTATTCTTATCCGATCTCGTCGAGCAGTTCGCTCATATTTACGGGTAGAGAAGAAGTTTGCACGACGGTCTCATTATTTGGACTAAATATAGGCGAAACTCAGACGTCGTTTGAGCACTATAACTTTATTACGGAAACTCAGCGTTTATATCCGTTACCAATAACCTTTACGCAAGTTACTTATAAAGAAATAGCCTACGCCGACGATAACGGCGTGGAACAATTTACCAAAGAAAAATCAGAGGAGCTTTCGGCGCTGTATTCTACGGAGTTTGCGTGCAAAACCTCCGTCGTAGATATGGGAGGCGTCGCAGTGCTCAAAGCATATTTTACTGCAGAAATCCCAATAGGAGTTATATGATCGCTACAAGCGAAGAAATCAAATTACACAGCGATATTTTCTTTAAGCTTTCGGGCGCAATGGATAGCAATCTGGAAGTTATGGAAAAGCGTTTCGGCGTTTTAATTTCTGCAACGAATGATGGCGCAAAAGTAAGCGGAGAGGCGCAGGGAGTAGAAAACTGCGCTCGTCTTATCCGTCTTCTTACCGAACTTATCAAACAGGGGCAGACGGTGAGCAAGGTTCTCGTGGAACGTTGCGCGGATATGATTGCCGAGGGTGACGAGGGTGACGTTCTCGATATGTTCAAAGAAACGGTTGCCGTGACTGCGCGCGGAAAGAAAATCGTTTGCAAAACGCTTGCGCAACGCTCTTACGTAAGGGCAATCAAGAAAAATACTCTTACCTTTGCGGTCGGCCCTGCGGGTACGGGCAAGACGTATCTGGCGGTCGCGCTTGCTGTCAACGCTTTTAAACGCGGAGAAGTCGAACGTATTATTCTTACCCGACCTGCTATTGAAGCAGGGGAAAAGCTCGGTTTCCTGCCCGGTGACTTGCAAATGAAAGTAGATCCATACCTTCGTCCGTTATACGACGCTCTTGAAGAGATGTTTGGCGTGGACAACTATTCCAACCTAATTGAAAAAGGTATAATCGAAATCGCGCCTCTTGCATTTATGCGCGGAAGAACGCTCCACCGTTCGTTTATTATCCTTGACGAAGGACAAAATACTACGGAAGAGCAAATGAAAATGTTTTTAACTCGTCTCGGCGACGGTAGTAAAGTCGTCGTAACGGGAGATATAACTCAAATAGACTTGCCACACGGTGGTAGAAGCGGTCTTAAGCAAGCTACGCAAATTCTGTCGGACATTGACGGTATTGCAGTTTGCAGACTGACCGACAAGGACGTAGTCCGTCACGAACTCGTCCAGAAAATCGTTAAAGCTTACGATAAAGCTAAGGAAGAATGAAAATCGGATTTATAAATCTGCATAAGTTTACGAAGTCCAACTTAGTTAAAGCAACGGCTGCGACGGTGCTGTGTTCGCTCTTAATGATACTTGCGTGTTTAATCAAGTATTACATTATCGGCAAGCCCGTATCGTCTGGCATATGGTTTTGTATGCTCACGTTGACTATTGCTACTTTCGTCTTTATGGGCGGACTTCTTATGTATGCGATGGTTTCACGCAATTACATAATAGCGCACACGAGATATTTCGTAGCGTTTTTGTCCGTCGTTGCAATAACGTTTATCGCCCATTTGTATTTAAGCATTATTTCGCCACTTTTGATCGCTCCCGCTCTTACGGCGCTCGTTATAATACAGCTTTCACGGCGTAAGCAGGACGCTTTCATTTTTAATCTTATGGAAGCGATGATGGTGCTTTTAGTTCTTTTGCTTGAAGCGATAATGACGGACGGAGAGGTATATATGCTTCTCGGTGGAGGTCGGAATGCGTATCTTTGGTACCTCGGCGCAATGTCGGTAATTAACGTTGGCGCAGGCGCGGTCGTCCCCGTTATGCTTAGAGATAAAGCTAAACGCATTAACTATTTGATAGTAGGTGGTATCGTTATGGTGGCTTCGGTTGCCGTATACGCGCTTATAATACTCGTGCATGCAAATAAGCTTTTCCTCTTGCAATATTTCTGGCTTCTTTTCGTATCGAGCGTTATTACGGTAGTCTTATCGCTAATTATTAGCCCCGTTATGGAAAGCGCGTTTAATCTCGTTACCGAAAGCAGACTCGCTGAATGGACGAACTCCTCGCAACCTTTGCTTCGTAAACTTGCCTTGGAAGCGCCGGGAACGTATAATCACAGTCTGACGGTGGCTAACTTTGCGGAGATGTGCGCTAGCGCGATAGGTGAAGATCCCTACCTTGCAAGAGCGGCAGCGTATTATCACGACGTAGGTAAACTTGCAAATCCGTCGTTTTTCGCAGAAAACCAATCGGGCTACAATCCGCACGACGAAATTCTGCCCGAAGTCAGCGCAGAAATTATCCGAAATCATACTACCGACGGTTATAAGTTACTGAAAGCGTATCGCTTGCCTGAGGAGATAGCGCGCGTAGCTATCGAGCATCAGGGTACGCTACCCATTACCGTCTTTTATGAACGCGCAAAACAGCTTACCGACAGCGAAGTAAACGTAGACGACTACCGTTATCACGGTGAAACGCCTACGACTAAAATAGCCGGTATTATTATGATTTGCGACAGTAGTGAAGCCGCTATTCGCGCTATGGACAAGCCGGACGGCGAGCGCGTGGACAAACTTCTCCGCTCAATTATTAACGACCGTATTACCAAAGGTCAGTTCGATAAATGCAAACTTTCACTGCACGATCTTGATATTATCCGAAAAACGATAATAAACGCTTTCGGAGGCGTATTCCATCAACGCGTTAAGTATCCGGAGGGCAAAGTATGATAAAGCTTCTCGGTGACGTTACTGATGAAATGCGTTCGTCGGCGGATGAAACGTATAATCAACTTGGTTTAAACGGAAACGCTATCGTAGAAGTGGAGTTCGTAAGCAGGGAAGATATAGCGGAGTTAAATGGGCGCACGCGAGGAATTGATCGCGCTACCGACGTGTTAAGCTATCCCATGCTCGAAGAAATTAAGCCGTTTTCAGCGGAAAACTATCCTTTTGATTATGATGAAGAAAACGAGGGTGTGTTCCTTGGTTCAATAGTAATATGTCTGGACGTAGCTAAGGCGCAAGCGGAAGATTACGGTCATTCCGTGACCAGAGAATATACGTATCTGTTCACACATGGATTGCTTCATCTCCTCGGTTACGACCATATGACGGAGGAAGAGAAAACGGAAATGAGAAAGGCAGAGGAAAGCGTTCTTTCCGCCATAGGAGTAAATAGATGAAATCCGGTTTTATAGGTATAATCGGACAACCTAACGTTGGCAAAAGCAGTCTGATGAACAGACTGATTGGAGAAAAAATCTCCATAGTAACACCTAAACCTCAGACTACGCGTGACGCAGTCAGGGGTATTCTTACCACGGACGAGTATCAAATGATATTCGTTGATACTCCCGGAATACTTACTCCTAAAACCGAACTCGGCAAATATATGAGTAAGGAAACGGACGTCGGCGCAAAGGACGTTGACGTGCTCGTTATCGTTATCGACGGAGCGCGTCGCTTTTCTGAAAAAGATTACGCCTTTATTGAACGTAAACTTGCGCTCCGTATTCCCACCTACGTCGTAGTAAACAAAACGGACGAAGCTAAATACGAAAGAGTATATCCCATACTTTCCAAACTTGCTCCGTTCATGACGGAAGCAGAGGGCAGAGGCGTAATAAAGGAAATCGTGCCTACGTCTTGCGTAAACGGGTCGAATATCGATAAACTGCGCGAAATGCTTGCAAGCGAACTAACAGACGAAGTTATGTATTATCCCGAAGGTGATCTGACGGATAGATCGCTTCGTTTCGTAGTCGGGGAGATCGTTCGCGAAAAGTCTTTGCTTCTACTTCAAGACGAAATACCGCACGGTATAGGAATAGTAATAAATAAATTCGAAGAGAAAAAAGAGACGGTATACGTCGAAGCGGACGTAGTATGTGAAAAGGATACGCACAAACTGATAATAATCGGTGAGGGCGGAAGTATGATTAAACGTATCGGTGAGAGTTCTCGCAGAAGTATAGAGGACCGAACGGGCAAGCGAGTTTTTTTAAAACTGTTCGTAAAGGTACGCGAAGATTGGCGCAACAAGAAAAATTATTTGCGTGATCTGGGTTACGAGGGCTAAGACTGCGCATACTGAATAGGGAGGTATGCGTGAAAGATAAAAAGTTTGCGGATACGTGCTACGAACTTTTCCTTGAAAGCGGTAAAGTCGGGTACTATTTGCTTTATAAAGACGTTACGAGGGACGAATAATGGAAGAAAAGATCGTGAGCGGTGTCGTAATAGGCGCAACTGATTATAAGGAATCGGACAAGCTAATTTCCATATTGACGCCTACGCTCGGACTTATTCGCGCTCATATGCGCGGAGTTAAAAAAGAAAAGGCAAAGCTGAAATTTGCGGCTATGCCTTTTGCTTTTTGCGAATATTCACTGATGCGCCGAGGAGATTTCTATACCGTAAAAACGGCTACGCAAATCGAAAGCCTTCTGGGCGTTTCCAAAACTCCCGAAACTTACGTAACGGCTTCGGTGCTCTTGGAAGCGTCCGGCCATGCGGTAGGCAGTCAGGCTTCTCCCGACGTTTTTATTGCGCTACTCACCACGCTTAAAAAGTTAATTTACGCGGGCGATGACGCTTATAAATTAGGCGCAGAATTTCTTTATAACGAACTCGTGCGTGGCGGTTATATAGGCGAGCACTCCGAATTTTTATGCGGAACTGAAAGCTTGGCGTTAATAAAAAAATATATAAGACTTTTTGAAAGTAAATTTATTTGCAAAATTAAGTCGGCAGATCTTTTATAATTGAGCAGTTTTTTCTCAGTTTTTGCTCAATTTTGCTCGTTTTTTTGTTTATTTACAATATTTGTGAAAATTTCCGCAAAAGGTCTTGATTTTAAGATGTAATAGTGATATACTTATATAGTTAAAGATGCCTAAATAGGCAAAAATATTTTATAAAAGGAGCTAGGGGTGAAACAATTCGTTTTCTCTTTTGATGAAGCTAATGGCTCGATGCGCGAATTACTCGGCGGAAAGGGAGCCAATCTTGCGGAAATGACCGGACTCGGTATGCCTGTACCGCCCGGATTTACCGTATCCACTGAAGCGTGCACGCAGTATTACACGGACGGTCGTCGCATTAACGAGGATATCGAAAAGCAGATTTTCGATGCGCTTGCAAAACTCGAAAATCGCATGGGTAAAAAGTTAGGCGACGAAGCAGATCCGTTACTCGTATCCGTAAGAAGTGGTGCGAGAGCGTCCATGCCAGTTATGATGGATACCATTCTCAACCTTGGTCTTACCGACAAATCGGTTGAAGGTCTTGCAAAAAAGACGGGAAATCCCCGCTTTGCATACGACTCTTACCGTAGATTTATTCAGATGTTCTCCGACGTAGTTATGGAGCAGGATAAGTCCGTTTACGAGCGTATTCTCGATGAAATCAAGGAAGCTAAGGGTTATAAATCCGATCCCGAACTTACTGCCGACGACCTTAAAGAAATCGTAAAATTATTCAAAGATAATTATAGAAAAAATCAGGGCGCTGAATTCCCTCAGGAGCCTAAGACTCAGCTTATTGAAGCTACCAAAGCCGTGTTCCGTAGCTGGGACAACCCCAGAGCAAACGTATATCGTAGAATGAACGACATTCCTTACGATTGGGGTACTGCCGTAAACATTCAGTGCATGGTATTTGGTAATAAGGGTGAGACTTCCGGTACGGGCGTAGCATTCACTAGAAACCCCGCAACCGGCGAAAAAGGTCTGTTTGGCGAATATCTTATGAATGCTCAGGGCGAAGACGTAGTTGCAGGTATCCGTACGCCTAAGCACATCAGCGAACTTAAAGATCAGAACGAAAAGCTTTACAACGAATTTGTAAGTATAACTCAGATTCTTGAAAAGCATTATCGCGATATGCAGGATATGGAATTTACCATTGAAGAAGGCAAGCTCTACATGCTTCAGACCAGAAATGGTAAGCGTACAGCGCAGGCTGCTCTCAAGATTGCAGTAGACCTCGTTCGCGAAGGCATGATTGACGAAAAGAAAGCCGTTTGCATGATCGATCCCAAACAGCTTGACACTTTGCTCCATCCTCAGTTTAACGTGAAAGCTCTTAAAGAAGCAGAGTTCGTTTCTTGCGCGCTTCCCGCATCTCCCGGCGCAGCATGCGGTAAGATAGCATTTACTGCAGAAGAAGCGGTTGAAAGAGTTGCTAACGGCGAAAAGGTTATTCTCGTTCGTCTTGAAACCAGCCCCGAGGATATCGAGGGTATGAACGCGTCGGAAGGTATCCTTACTGCTCGTGGCGGTATGACGTCTCACGCTGCGGTTGTTGCAAGAGGCATGGGCGTATGTTGCGTATCCGGTTGCCCCGATCTCGTAGTAGACGAAGAGAACAAGAAAATCACTTTGGCAGGCAAGACTTACGGTCCTGACGATTGGCTTTCTCTTGACGGCACGACAGGTAATATTTACGCAGAGAAAATACCTACCGAGCCTGCAGAGCTTACCGGAGACTTCGGCGTGCTCATGAGCTGGGCGGACAAGTACCGCGAGCTTAAAGTGCGTACCAACGCTGACACGCCCAGAGATGCAGCTCAGGCAGTTCACTTCGGCGCAGAGGGTATCGGTCTTTGCCGTACCGAGCATATGTTCTTCGATCCTCCCAGAATTCCCGCTATTCGTGAAATGATAGTTTCCAAGACGGTAGAAGAACGTGAGCGCGCGCTTGATAAACTTCTTCCCATGCAGAAGGGTGACTTCAAGGAGATGTATATTGCGCTTGAAGGCAGACCTATGACCGTCCGCTTCCTTGATCCGCCTCTCCACGAGTTCGTTCCTCACGAGGATTGGGAAATTATCGAGCTTGCTAAGACGATGGGACTTCCTTTTGATGACCTTAAGTCTACCATTCTCGGACTTCACGAAGCTAACCCTATGATGGGACATCGTGGTTGTCGTCTTTCGGTAACTTACCCCGAGATTGCAAAAATGCAGACTACTGCAGTTATTGAGGCAGCGCTTGAAGTACGCGCAGAAAAGGGTTGGGATATCGTTCCCGAGATTATGATACCCCTTGTTGGCGATGTAAAAGAGCTTAGATACGTTAAGAGTATCGTTTGCAGTACTGCTGACGAAATTATTAAGAAAGCAAACTCGGATATGAAATATATGGTAGGTACCATGATTGAGATTCCGAGAGCGGCGGTTACTGCGGATAAGATTGCTACCGAAGCCGAATTCTTCTCTTTCGGTACGAACGACCTGACTCAGATGACCTTCGGCTTCTCGCGTGACGATGCAGGCAAGTTCCTTCCTGAGTATTACAATAAAAAGATTTACGAATCCGATCCGTTTGCAAAGGTTGATACCGAGGGTGTGGGTGCGCTCGTGCGTCTTGCCTCAGAAAAGGGCAGAGCAACTCGTCCGAACATCAAGCTCGGCGTATGCGGAGAGCACGGTGGAGATCCTTCCAGCGTAGAATTCTTCCACAGCGTAGGTCTTAATTACGTTTCCTGCTCGCCTTTCAGAGTGCCTCTCGCTCGTCTAGCGGCAGCACAAGCTAATATCAGTAATCCTAGGGGCTAACAATTAACCCTAAAAAGCGGTAAAAATTCAATTTTTAATTAAAAAATAAGGTTTTAGTAGTCATTCTTCTCGGAGAGTGACTACTTTTTTTCTCTTAAAAATCTCTTGCAAAGTCAAAAATCGGTCAAAAAAACGGGGTGGTTCCTCAAATTTTACATTTTTCTGTATCTACCGCTATGGGTAAAAAAGGGCGATAAAATAGGAGAAAATTATGTCAAAATACAAATTAATCATTGAATACTACCAAAAAGGCAACAATAATAGCCAAATTGCAACGCTATGCACTTGTTCTCGCACGACTGTATGGACTGTTCTAAAAAGG
>JAFTMM010000091.1 GCA_017452405.1 Clostridia bacterium
GCAGTACGTTATGAGCGTTTACGCCTATTCCTATCACGGCGTAGTCGAGCATACCGCCCTCCATACCTACGCTACCTTCCGTAAGTATTCCGCACAGCTTTCTGCCGTTAACGTACAAGTCGTTCACCCATTTGATTTTGACGTCTAGTCCGCAAACGCTCTCCACCGCTCTTGCAACGGCTACGGCAGAATACGCCGTTATGCGTCCGCTTTCGCTGACGTGAAGATCAGGGCGCACGATTGCGCTGAGATAAAGCCCGCCTTCGGGCGAGACGAATTCTCTGCCCAAGCGTCCTCTGCCTCTCGTCTGGCTTTTAGCAATCACGGCAAGATTACCGCTCACGGGCGCGCGATGTTTCGCTACGTCATTGGTAGACTCTTCCATTTTCAGCACGTCCACGTCCCAAACGGTATTTAAATAATGATTAACGCCTGCTTTGCAAACGGGAGCGGGTTTATTAAGCTTATATCCTCTGTTCGTTATCGCGCTAACGTCAAAGCCTTCGCGCGTGAGCGCTTTAACGCTTTTCCATACCGCCGTACGCGTTACGCCGAGTTCGAGCGCTAACGCTTCTCCGCTTATTTCTCCTTTGAAAAGTCGGGCTAAAATTTTATCCTTTATGCTCATAAGGTCATTATAACTGCTACTAAGTTCAATTGTCAACCCTATCGCAAGAAAAAGTTAACCATTTTTGAAAATTTCTTCAAAAAATTTTTCAAAAACCTATTCCATTTTACCAAAAGATGTGTTATAATATAGTCTCGGAGGTTATGGGGACAATAATATGGAACCTGAGGACAACATTCTCGTTAATAAATTAATGCTACTCTTCGTCTTTGATAAGATGGGTATCCCGATTACGGAAAAAACGCTACTTGAAATGTGCGCCAGCCGTAACAGCTGGATAAACTACATGGAGAGTATTGAGTGTTTGGGAGAACTCGTTGACGCAGGTTTCGTGTTTAAAACTACCAACGACAGAAGCGACTACTACACGATTACCACTTCAGGGCGTGAGTGCTTAGATAGCTTCTTCACTCGTATCCCTGCTTCCAAACGCGCGGAGATTACCGAGTACATCAAGGAAAACCGCATGATGTACAAGCGCGCGCAGGAGTATTCGAGAGGATATTACAAAAACGAGGACGGATCGTATACGGTACAGCTCAAAATCGTCGATCCCACCCGCACGACTATGGAACTCAAACTGAACGTGGCTAACCGAGCCGTTGCCAAAAGCGTATACGGCAAATGGGACAGAACCGCCGCCGAAGTTTATTCGATGATTTATGAAAAATTAATTGACTGATTATAATGGAGGACTTTTAAAATGGAAATATTTCACACCGCAGGCACTTGTTCAAGACAAATAATTTTTAGAGTAGACGAAGAAGAAAGAGTTACGAACATTAAGTTCGTGGGAGGTTGCTCGGGTAACCTTCAAGGTATTGCGCGCCTCGTTGACGGTCAGAAAATCGACGACGTAGTTCCCAAGCTTCAGGGCATTATTTGCAGAAGCGGAACGTCCTGCCCAGACCAGCTTGCGAAAGCGCTCATTAAGTACAAGAAAAAGAAAAACGGAGAAGAATAATTTCTCCCATTAAGCGTGCAGGAAACGACTCCATGCTCATACTACGTTAAAAAACGAGTGAACAAATTTCGTTCACTCGTTTTTCTTTGTTTTCCGTACTTACTGCATCTCCGCAGGGAGCGTTGCTATTTCCGCAAACTTGCGTACCGATTCGAGCGCAGACGTGCAGGAGTCAAACGACTCGTAAGCTTCGCCTATGCAAATGACACTCTTTTGCGCGTTGCGAAGTTTGTAGTAATAACTACCCGATTTGTCGCGGTCAATAATGAAATTGCCTTCTGCGGAATTCTTTTTAACCGCTTCCACGGCGTTTATTGCCGATTTAACGGTGGATACGTCCTCAGTTGCAAGCATCAGCTGTCCGTTGGAGGCGTAAAGGCGCGCGCTATATTTACCCTCCTCCGACTTCTCAATTTTCCACTTGCCTCGCGCACCCTTCTTAATTTCATACTTCGGACTAACAATGGGGGTATAGTCAACGTATTCCATGCCTTTTACGAGTCCGTCGGTAACAAGAGCTTCTCCGGCAATTCGTTTCACCGACTCCACAGCTTTCAGGCAACGATCCTTGGTCTTATATACCTCGCCTACGCAGAGCAGACGATTGTTCGCCGTCTTTAACTTGTAGTAGTAACTTCCGTTCTTGTTGGAGTAAAGCACGAACTTACCGCTCGTAACGCCTTTTATTATCGTCTCTATGCCCGATCTTGCGCCGGCTTCGGTGGTGTACGTTTCGCTGACGAGCATTACCTCGCCGTTGTTAGCGGAGAGTTTGGATACGTACTCGCCTTTGCGTTTGATTTCCACCGTCCACTTGCCCACGCTTCTTCTGCCTTTAACTTCGGTTGCGTCGTAAACTTCCTCGGTTTCTTGAGATTTGCAATCGGTTTCTTCCGCTTTGGATTCTTCCTCAACGGGTTCTACCTCAACGGCTTCCGCTTTGGGTATCTCTTCAACGACTACTTCCGCTCCCGGTTTTTCTTCAACGCTTTGAACGGTTTCGTCATTCTCAACAGGCTCTTCCGCCTGCTTTTCATTGACTTCTTGTTCTACGGGCTTTTGTGCCTCGTTAGGTTTCTCGGTTTCGGGTTGCGCGTATTCAGCGTTTACGGATTCTTCCTCTATAGCCTCCGCATCTTCGGAACTATCCTCTTCCTCCGTTACGTTAGCAGGCTCCGGCGCTCGTTCAAGCATGGCGTCGGTAGCCACCTCTTTCGACTTTTTAACCGATCGAACTATTGCAACCACGATAAGAACTACGATCAAAATCAGCGTAACGATAATTGCAACGAATATCGGCAGATTGTTCTGTATCCATTCGAGCATAAGATCCTCCCTTATGAAACCTTTTGTTTTATTTTATCATATAGCGTCGCATAAGCGCAAGTGCTGAATGATTAAAATTTGATAAAATCTTATCAATAAAATCACAACTAATGCTTTGACTACTTGACAATATTTTCAATAAATTATATATTTTAATTAAGCATTATTTGGGCTATTATATTTATATATTCCCTGCGCTATTAGGAGGTCACTATGTCGTTCATAGAGCTCAAGAAAGTAAGAAAAACGTATATCATGGGCGATAATAAAATCCACGCTGCCGACGGCGTTAACCTTTCTATCGAGAAGGGTGAGTTTTGCGTGGTCGTTGGTCCGAGTGGCGCAGGAAAAACTACGGTGCTTAACGTGCTCGGCGGTATGGATACCGTAACGAGTGGTCGCGTCGTCCTCGACGGCAAGGTAATAAGTAAGATGAACGCCAAACAGCTTACCGAGTATCGCCGTCACGACGTCGGTTTCGTATTCCAATTCTATAATCTCGTACAAAACTTAACGGCATTAGAAAACGTAGAACTTGCCGTAGAAATCTGCAAAAAACCTCTCGATCCCAAAGAAACTCTTCGTCTGGTCGGCTTAGGCGACAGAATGAAGAACTTCCCCGCTCAGCTTTCGGGCGGTGAGCAACAGCGTGTATCCATAGCGCGCGCTATTGCAAAGAATCCTAAGATTCTTCTCTGCGACGAACCGACGGGTGCTCTCGACTTCACGACGGGCAAGAGCGTACTTGCACTGCTTCAGAAAGTATGTAGAGAAACGGGCAAAACGGTTATTATAATTACACATAATCAGGAATTGACTAAAATGGCGGACAGGGTTTTCGGCATGAGAAACGGTAAGGTTATTTACGAAGCCGTCAACGATAATCCCACACCCGTGGAAGAACTCGTTTGGTAAGATAATAGGATAAGATTTAGAACTTGCTTGGTAAAATAATAGGATAAGATTTAGAACTTGCTTAGTAACATAATATGAAGAAACGGTCTAAAATAGTATATAAGGAGTTCGGAAGCAGTTTCGGACGGTTTATGGCAATCGCCGGCATTATTGCGCTCGGCGTAGCCTTTCTCATTGGTCTTACCGTTTCCACTCCCGACATAAAGAAGTCGTTTACCGAGTATTTTATTCAAAGCAATCTTGCGGACTTTTCTCTGCGCTCTGAAAGCGCGTTCTCTGAAGAAGATTTGGAAAGGATAAATGGCGTTGACGAAGTAGAAGACGTTCTTCCGCTTTTTTCTTACGACGTTACGTGCGAGGTCAAGGGTAAGGAATATAACGTTCGTTTTTATGCGACCGACGAAGCTCCTAATATCAATAAACTTACGCTTGAAAGTGGAGAAATGCTCGATTACGAAACCGCAAGCCAAGTAGTCGCCATTACTCCTTTTGCAAGCATGGAAGTTCCAGAACTAGGAGATAAGCTCGTCGTTACTGAAGACAGCAGAAACTTAACAGTCGAGATGTTCGGTCGGGAATTCAGCGTTCCGCTTTTCGACACCTACGAGTTCGAGATTATGGGTACGGCAACCTCGCCATCCTACTACTCGTTTTTTGACGAAACTTGCTTAATAGGCGACGGAAAAGTAGATTATATTCTCTTTGCAGACCTCTCCGCAATAGCGGATATTCCCACTATAGGTAAAATGACCACCGAAGTGTGGGTGACGGCGGAAGATACCGCAAAGTATACTGCGCTCACACAGGATTACGATAAATATATAAGAGGAGTGGAGGAGGACTTAAACGACGCTGGCGATTGGTACGTTTTAAATCGCAAGACCAACCTTTCCTATTACAGCCTTTCTATGAATGCGGATAAGGTTGCTAACGTAGCGACGGTTTTCCCCATATTCTTCATTGCGGTTGCCGCTCTCGTGGCGTTCTCCACTATCGTCCGTATGGTAGACGAGGACAGATCGCAAATCGGAACGCTACGCAGTCTGGGTTATTCGGGCTCGGCGATTGCGTCAAAGTATATTTTTTACGGGCTTTCGGCGTGTATACTCGGGCTACTTCTCGCCGTTCCGCTTGGGTTGACTATACTGCCTATAGTTATATGGAATGCTTACGGTTCAATGTATACCTTGCCTGCTTTCCATTTTACGGCAGATTTTGCAATGATCGGAATTTGCTCGGCGGTTTCTATCGTAGCGACACTCCTCGTTACTATTATTGCATGCGCGTCTTCACTCAAAGAAACGCCTGCTTCCATACTTCAGCCTCGCGCGCCCAAACCCGGCAAGCGCATACTTCTCGAACGCCTGCCGTTTTGGGGGCTTCTTCCTTTTAAGCATAAAGCTTCGCTCCGCAACGTCTTTCGTTTCAAACGCAATTTCCTCATGACCGTGCTTGCCGTGGCAGGCTGTGGCGCGCTTATTATCGCAGGTATGGGTATGCTTAACTCCGTAGCGGCAGTAACGGACCTTCAGTTCAACGAGATTTATTCATACGACCTTACGATAGGCGTTTCTTCCGACTATGCAGAGAGCGCGGAGCTGTCCGAATTTTTGTCGGATAAAAAATATATGGAAGTGAGGAAGGAACGTGGAAGTATAATTGTCGTCAATCTAAACTAAAACTCCAACGTAGTTACTGCAGACGGAAAGCTTTCCGAATATATAGATATAGGCGATTTTAACGACGAGGACGTTCTCGTATCCAAAGGCATTGCAGACGCTACCGGACTTTCCAAAGGTTCGGAAATAGAGGTCAAAAACGCTTCGGGCGATATTCGAAAATTCAAGGTGACGGGCGTAGTTACGATATACTCCGAGTGTTGGGTATTTATAGGACAACAGCTATACGAACAGGAGTTCGGCGACGCGTCTTTCGACTCATTGTTGGTGCAAAGCAATATTGAGGAAGACGATCAATCGAAAACGGTAGAAAAACTATTCAGTATAGACGGAGTTACCGGCGCTACTTTCACCTCGTCGGAAAAAGTTATTTTCGACAATATGGGTGAAACGATTTCGCTTATCGTCGCCGTGCTTATCGTATGCGCCGGCGCGCTCGTCGTAATAGTGCTTTATAACCTTACTAACATCAATATAGGCGAACGAAAGAAAGAAATTGCAACGCTGAAAGTGCTTGGATATAATATGCGTGAGGTTGCAGGTTACGTGTTCCGTGAAATATTCCTGCTCGTCATTCTCGGCGTATTAGTGGGCTTTGGTTTGGGCTTCGGTCTGCTCTATTTCATCATAAGTTCA
>JAFTMM010000007.1 GCA_017452405.1 Clostridia bacterium
ATAAAGTGCGCAAAGGTCGAAACAATTACACTAGGCACTTTTACTGGAGATGTCGAAACCGTCGTTTTGCCTAATACTATTGAAACTGTAAAAGACGGTGCTTTTTCAGGGTGTGGAATTAAGGAGCTGTATTTTTACGATAATATATCCGAAATTTCGGATGACAGTTTTGTTAACTGCCCGAATTTTTCCACTCTACATATAAACGCAATCGAGCCTCCTCGATACGGACCAAGTAACTTATATTCGGAAATTAACTTAGCAGATAAATACGATATCTTGATGCTCAACGCTCACAAAAAAAAGGTAATAGTTTTTGGCGGATCAGGCGCTTACAATTCAATTGATACTAATCTGATTGAAGATGCATTGAATGAAAACGCAGACGAGGAAGAATATATCGCAATAAATATGGCTGTTAACGGATGGTTTAACGCTCCGGCACAGTTCGATATGATGTTGCCGTTTATAGGTGAAGGTGATATCTTGATTCATGCTCCAGAATCGTCGTCAGCGACGGGTTTAATGTATACGATAACCATGTTGCCGTCTTTCGACAATTTTACCTATAATCGCACTCGTTTTTTTGCCTGTCTTGAATCAAACTATGATCTGATAAGTCTAATAGATATTAGAAACGTAACGGATATGCTGAATTGTTTTGCTGAGTTCAACGCCAAACGTCAAGATCTTAAGCCGACTTCATATACCGATTTTCCAACCGAAATTAAACTTTTTGGTGTAAAATATAAAAAGGATTTAGGTTGGATTGACGATAAGGGAAATTTCGCTTTATCTCAAGAATCACGTGGAAGCAACGTTGAAACAGGCGAGGCAGATATGGTAGCTGAGTATATTACAGAAGAATCATCCCAAAGACTCAATTCTTACTATGATAAAATCAGGGCAAAAGGCGCAGAAGTGTTTTTTATAACCGCCCCTCTTAATAAAGACACGCTTGAATTAAGATTGGAATATCAGGGTATAATACCGGGCGAAAGTGGGTATGTATATTTTAACCGTCCTTCGAGTATACCTTTTTACCATATGGATTTTTCAGAATGGCAGGAATCTTTTGATTCTGCGGTAGAACACTATCTTGAATGTGAGGTTTTAGCGACAGTTTCCGAAACGTTTTTTACAACAAAAGATTTCTTTGATTTAGACTATCATCTTAGCGATGATGCAGTCCCGATATATACCGAAATAATAATAAATTCACTTAAAAATTATATTTAAGAAAAAAATACAATGAAATGCGTTTCTTATGAATTAGAATAAGAGCAAAGGTTTATTAAAATTTTACATGGCAAACAGCGTTATATTAAATTCACCTATAATACTCGTGTTATTGGGCGTAGCAGTGTTGCTAAGCGTTTTTAACGCTGTAAAACGTCCTAAAACGTTTATTATAGCGCTTATTGCATTAGTGCTCGTCGTGGTTGCAATAACTTACGCAATCATAATGAAAGCAAGTTTGCAGGAAGTAATTATCGTTTTGCTCCTTTTCGTCGTTCTCAACCTTTTCGGATTCAAGAAAGAAGAAAGAGAAGATTTCTCTTGTGTTGTAACTGACGAGGAACCTGAAATAGCTACTTTGATTGGCTCGGAAAAAGAAACGACGTCATCCGGCAAAGAGGAGGCAGGCAATGGCGTTTAATTCTTTGCAATTTCTCATTTTTTTGCCTTGCGTAGTTATGCTCCATTGGATTTTACCGCATAAACTTCGCTGGATTATGCTTTTAGCGGTATCGCTTTATGCTTATATGTCCTGGAACGTTTGGTTGATATTTCCTATTCTCGGCGCTATTATCGTTTCTTACTTTATGGCGTTTGTCATTGCCAAGGTTAAAAGCAAGAAGATAAAAAAACTTTGTCTTGCACTTACGCTCCTCGTTTGTCTCGGACTGCTAATATTTTTTAAGTATTTTAACTTTCTTGTTTCTTCCATTACCGATTTTATCAACTTGTTCATGCCCGAAAGCTCAAAACTCCTAAATCCGGTATGGGATATTCTTCTTCCCGTCGGCATTTCGTTCTATACCTTTCAGACGCTTTCCTACGTTATTGACGTATACCGCGGGACGATAAAACCGGAAAAGCATTTAGGTTACTATGCTCTTTTTGTAGTATTTTTCCCTCAGCTTGTAGCAGGTCCAATTGAAAGACCGGGAGATATGATTCCTCAGCTCAAAGAGAAACATAAATTAAATAGCGAGGATATGGAAGCGGGTTTCCGTTGGGTGCTTTCCGGTTTTATAAAGAAAGTAGTGATTGCCGACTTTATAGCGTCGTTCGTTGATTCGGTATACGTAAACTATTCAAACGCAAATGCTTTAGCAATCCTGATTGCAGCAGGACTTTTCGCTATTCAAGTTTATTGCGATTTTGCTGGGTATTCAGAAATAGCTATGGGTGCGGCGCGAATGCTGGGTATTAGACTTACGCGCAACTTCGACCGACCGTTTTTATCACTTTCTTACGGTGAGTTTATAAGACGTTGGCATATTAGTTTGAACTCCTGGTTCAAGGACTACATATACATACCGTTAGGTGGAGGTAGGAAAGGTGCGGCAAGAAAAGTATTAAATACTTTAGTAGTATTTGCGCTTTCCGGCTTATGGCATGGCGCAAATATAACCTACCTTTTATGGGGTTTCTATATAGGATTCCTTCTTTGCTTGGAAAACGCGCTGAAAAAACCGCTTGTCAAGTTTATTTCCAAAACAAAGATCAATATTAATAGTTCGGGTGTAGTGCTTGTACGACGAATAATATTTTTACTTTTATTCGTTCCTGCCGCGCTTATTTTCCGCGCGACGTCTTTGGCTGATTTCGGACTGATGTTCGTTCGTTTATTTACCGAAATCGGTTTCTCGGGCGCGTATCTGGATTCGGCGTTTGCGTCGCTTTCGATGACGACTTTGGACTTAGTTCAGATACTTTTGTGTTTGGTGCTTTTATAT
>JAFTMM010000092.1 GCA_017452405.1 Clostridia bacterium
AAACAAATAGAAAAAGGCAATCCAAGATTTTTAGTTGGATATTCTGCAATAGATTTATTAGACTACGTTGTTAACGCTACTGTGGCAAACGGTAAATTGCTTGAACCTAAGCCGTTTTTTAGCCGTTCCGAATTTTATTGGGCAGGTTGGGCGTTAGCGCAATATCAAAATTATAAGGCAACGTCTTTCTTTAACATAAGCAAATCGTTTCCTATTGAAAAAGTTTTATCTTTATACGATACTCTTCACGAAGCTGATATTACAAAGTTCTATACTGTTGCAGACGAGTATATTGATGCTCATAAAAAAGAAACAAATCTTAAAAGAATACGTACTGCGGCGGGATTATCGCAAAAACAACTTGCCGAAAAAGCAGAGGTATCTATTCGTAATATACAGATGTACGAACAACGCCATAACGACATAAACAAAGCGCAAGCAGATATTCTTTTTAGATTATCTAAAACGCTTGGTTGCAATATAGAAGATTTGTTTGAAGAATAAAAATTTTTATAAATATGACGGTAGAGAAGAACCGATGAAAAAAGGAGTGGCACGGCTTTGTGACGTACCACTCTTTTATATCAAACTTTTTATCAAATTCCCTATAAAATACTATTACCCTTACTATCAATCGCTACGAGCAGGGGTAAATCTCGTACCGTTAATTTACGTACCGCTTCGCAACCGAGGTCAAGATAGGCTACGTCCTCGCAGGCAGTTATACGACTTTTAATAAGCGCAGCGGCGCCACCGACTGCAATAAGATATACGGCTTTATTTTTTATCATACTTTCCACGACGGCGGAATTGCGCTTGCCTTTGCCGATCATTACGCGCAGTCCTGCGTCCATGAGTGTGGGCGCATAGTCGTCCATGCGTGAGGAAGTAGTCGGACCGCACGAGCCTATTATTTCGCCCTCTCTCGTCGGAGTCGGTCCTGCGTAGTAAATCGCCGAGCCGTTAAGGTCGATAGGGAGCTTTTCTCCTTTTTCGAGCGCTTCTACGAATCTCTTGTGAGCGGCGTCACGCGCGGTATACATAACGCCCGAAAAGGATACGGCGTCGCCTGCGCGCAAAGTTTCAATATCGCATTCGTTGTTTATATCTATCGTTTTCATCGTTTCTCTCATTATTTAATTTTAGTAATCAAAGTAAAGCGTAATAACTGCTTATAGCTCAAAGCGTGTAAGATTAATTAAGTTTTATAGTATTAGTAATCAAAGTAATGTAAGTAATTTAGTAAAACTTTATCCGAACTTTACCGTAGTATGTCGAACACTATGGCACTGCACGGTCACGGCAACGGGGAGCATACCGATATGCGTGTGAGCGGTTTCAACGGCGCACGCAAGAGCGGTGGTTACTCCGCCCAATCCTTGCGCGCCGATTCTAAGCGCGTTAACTGCCTCTAAAATATCTTTTTCAAGCTCTGCCGTTTCTTCGTCAGCGGAGGGCTGACCGCACTTGCGAAGCAAAGCGGTTTTGGAAAGCAGAGTAGCCTTATCCATGCTTCCTCCCACGCCTACGCCGAGAAGAATGGGCGGGCAAGGGTTTGCGCCTGCTTCTTTGACGATCTCAACGACGGCGTTTATAATGCCTTTCTTGCCCTTGGACGGCGTAAGCATACGCACTCCGCCCATGTTTTCGCTACCTGCGCCCTTGGCGAGAAACTTAACCTCCAACCCGTTGCCCTCGACAACGTTATAATAAATCACGGCAGGGGTATTATCTTTAGTGTTCAGTCTGGTGAGGGGATGAGCAATGGACTTGCGCGCGTCACGGTAGCCGATACGCACGCCCTCGTTAAGCGCCTTTTCCAGCGAGCCGTCGAAAGAGGCGTCCTGCCCGACCGAAACCATAAGCATGGCAATGCCGGTATCCTGACAGGGATAACTGTCCGTACGTTCCGCCACCTCGTCGTTTTCTATGATTTGAGCAAGCGCCCACTTAGCGCGCTCGTTCGTTTCCTTCTCATACGCAACTTTGAGCATACGGAGAACGTCTGAGTCCACGCGTTTAAGCGCGCCGTCAATGGCTTCTCCTAACTTTTTACTAATATCTTCACACTTGTACATACTGAGATTATATCACACGAGATTGACAAAGTCAACGCCGATTGGTATAATACAAGGGTATGGCTCTTAGGATTTGTAGTATAGCGAGTGGCAGTAAAGGTAACTGCATATACATAGGTAGCAAGCGGACGGATTTACTGCTTGATATAGGCGTATCGTGTAGGCGCGTGGCGCAGGCTTTAAAAACGCTGGGCGCAACCTCTACTAAGGATATTTTCCTTACGCACACGCATACCGATCATATCCGCTACGCTTCCGAAGTGGCTAAGCGGGGAGCGACCTTGCATTATAGCCCCCTTCTTCGTGGGATTAGCGATATTGAGGGGAACACTCAAGCGTTTAGCGGTGACACCTTCCTCGGCGATATAACGGTGTCGGCGTTTCCCGTCTCCCACGACGTGCCGTGCTTCGGTTATTCTTTCTATAGCGAGGGGAGTAAGATTACGGTCGTTACCGATCTTGGCGTTATGCCGACTTCCACGCTTGAAGCCATATCCGATTCGGACGTCGTGCTGATTGAGTCCAACTACGACAGGGAAATGCTTCGTCTAAATCCGCTCTATCCTGCGCACTTAAAGGCGCGCATAGCCGGCGTGAGAGGGCACCTTTCCAACGACGATAGCGCGGAATGCGTAGCTCGTCTCGTCGGTAACGGCGTAAAGCATATAATTTTAGGGCATTTGTCCGAAAAGAATAACACGCCCGATATTGCGCTTGCTTCGGCGCAAAGGGCGCTTGAGAAGTATAATCTACGTGGCAAGGCGAAAATAACGGTAGCGTTGCAAGGTGAGATGTCGGAGGTAATCGAAGTATGAGTAAAACGAGAATGTTAAAAAGATGCTCGGCGGTAGAGGGGAATTTTTCATACCTTGTTGCAGTAATCGGTTTCCTCGTAATGATGCTCATAAGCTCAGCAGTCGTAGGCGGTATGGAGGAGGGTGGAGCGCCTCGTGAGGTTGTCTCCTTCCTTATAAATTCGCTAATTCAGTTCGTGTTCCTCGTTACTGCGGTGCAACCTTTCCGTCTTTTCGGTAGCCGACCGACCTATTATTATTCCAAAATAAAACCGAAGTATATTCTTTTCGGCGCTATCGTCGCCGTAGTAAGCATAATCGGCTTTGAGGCTCTTGCTCTTGCTTTTAATTACGGACTTATTTCACTCGGTTATCAAGCAACCGGCGTAGTGTCTTTCGGTAGCGCTCTTGCTATCGTGCTTAACGCCGTTCGCGTAATACTGATTGCGCCCGTATGTGAGGAAACGCTACTGCGCGGTAGCTTGCTGTCGTCGCTGGGCGTAACGTGCAAGATGTCCGAGAGAGCGCGCATTCCGTTTATGGTAATCACTTGCGGATTGCTTTTCGCTCTTCTTCACATGAACCCGCTTCAGACCGTATACCAATTTCTGTTCGGGTGCGCTCTTGCGTATATTACCATACGATTCGGTAATATCATTATTGCAATCGTCGCTCACGCCGTGAACAACGCTATCGGGTTTATATTAAGCATACCCGTGATTGACGGCGGAATAACCGCGTGGATGAACTCCGTATTTGCGGAATGGTGGGGCGTAATGCTTTGGATCGTAGTGGGAATCGTGCTTGCCATAGTCGCATTCTTCATTTTGCGCTTTATAGGCAGGAAGTTCGGCGGGTTATCTCCCGTATCGCCGACAAATGAAGCTGTTAAAGAGGGTGAATTTGTCCAAGCGGACGACGGAGGCACTTATGGCGGAGTAATAATTGCCGGTGTTGGCGCGGTCATTTGCCTTATAATGTGGATAGCAACGCTACTTACGAGCTTTGCCGTATAAAAAAAGGGGGGAATATGTTTTTTACGCCTGAATTTATAAAGAGCGACGTTCCGCTTGCCGAATATCCCAGACCACAGATGAAAAGGGATAGTTATTTTTCGCTCAACGGCAAGTGGGATTACGCTATAACGAAGTCACCTCTCTTATCCCGTACTTTTGACGGTGACGTGACCGTACCTTACTCGCCCGAAACACAGCCGTCGGGAGTTAATCGCGCAGTAGGCGCAGACGATTATCTGCACTATCGCCGTGTTTTTACGCTTCCGAGCGGATTCAACGTCGGTCGTGTGCTACTCAACGTCGGCGCGTGTGATCAGGTGTGCAAAGTTTACGTTAACGGCGTGGAAGTGGGCGGTCACGAGGGCGGTTATCTGCCCTTTGCTATTGATATTACCGACGCGCTCAAAGAGGAGAACGAACTTCGCTTCGTAGTCCGCGACGACGCATCGAGTGAGATTTACGGCAGAGGCAAGCAAAGCTATACGCCGGGTGGAATATGGTATTTCGCTACGAGCGGACTGTGGCAGTCCGTATGGCTAGAAAGCGTACCTGAAGTATATATAAAAAGAATAAAGCTTCTTCCCGATTATTTTGCGGGATCGCTGAAAGTGGACGTAGACGTGGAGGGAAACGCGCCCGTTACCGTTCAAGTGGTCGAGGACGGCGAAACGTTGGCAAGCGGAAGGACTGATAACGGAACGCTTACGTTGGACGTAAGCGCTTGCAAGCCTTGGTCGCCTGATTCGCCCGAGCTTTACACCCTTATTCTTACGGCAGGCTCAGACGTAGTGGAAAGCTACTTCGGTCTGCGTTCGTTCGGCAGGAAAGAAGTGGGCGGTTATCATTATTTCACCGTCAACGGCAAGCCGACTTTTCACAACGGACTGCTCGATCAGGGCTATTTTGAGGGCGGAATGTATACTCCGCTGTCAAATGAACGGGTATATAACGAGCTTAAAGCGGTCAAAGACCTCGGTTATAATATGCTTCGAAAGCATATCAAAGTGGAGTCTGCGCTGTGGTACTATTACTGCGACGTGCTTGGTATTCTCGTTTGGCAAGATATGATTAACGGTGGCGGAGTGTACAGCAAACTCCGCATAAACCTCTGTCCGTTTATTAATCTTCACATTAACGATAAAAACTACCGCAAGATGAAGCGCGCAAATCCTAATTCAAGAAAGCAGTTTATGAACGAGGCTTACGGTTTGATTGATACGCTTTATAACTGCGTGTCGCTTTGCTTGTGGACGCCGTTTAACGAAGCGTGGGGACAGTTTGACGCGGTAGACGTGTGGAAAGAGCTGTCGGCTTACGACTCGTCAAGGCTGTACGATCACGCAAGCGGTTGGCAGGACAAGGGCGGTGGCGACGTGCGGAGCCGTCACATCTATTTCCGTAAAGCTCGACCGAGGAACGATAAAAAACGCGTGCTTGCGCTTACCGAGTTCGGTGGTTATTCGTTTGCGCTCGGCGAACATAACCGCAGGGTTTTCGGCTATAAAAAGTTTACGGACAGGGAAAGGTTTACCGACGCTTTTATAAGATTATACGAGAATGAAGTCATTCCCGCAATAGAAAAGCAAGCGCTGTGCGGTACGGTGTATACACAGCTTACCGACGTTGAGGAGGAAATCAACGGTATTTTCACGGTTAGTCGTGAGTTAAAACCGTCGGCTGATAGGGTAAAACGCGTAAACGAAGCCGTGTACGAGGCGTTTGAAAAGAAGGTGAAAGAGTGAAAAAGCTGGAACTGCTGTGCGTGGGAAAGATTAAGGAAAAATATTTCAACGACGGCATTAGCGAATATATAAAACGTCTAGGTAAGTACGCCGAGGTTACCGTGACCGAAATTCCCGACGTCAAGGACGACGGGCGGTCGGCGGAAATCGAAAGCAAGGCTATACTGTCTAAGCTGAGCGGTTACGTAATACTGACCGACCTGCGGGGAAAAATGCTGACGAGCGAGGAGTTTTCCGATCTAATTGACTCCGCATACCTTACTGCGTCCAAGGTGCAGGTGGTAATAGGCGGTTCGCGCGGTGTGACGGAGGAAGTACGCAAGCGCGCCGACGCTCTCGTAGCTTTCGGAAAAATGACCTATCCCCACCGCTTGATGCGATTAATCGTAGCAGAACAAGTTTACCGCGCGTTTTCCATAGTTAGCGGTAGCGAATATCATAAATAACGCATAATTTCCTCCGCTCCCGAATTTATTGTTACGTGTATACTTATTACGAATTACGCGAAGACGTATGCAGATTGTGCAAACTCGGAGTGGAAACGGGCAGTATCGGACGCTCGGTTGGCGGAAAGCATATTCTTTATTTTCATCTCGGTCCAAAAGAGGGCGGACAGCTTATCGTGCAGGGCGGTATTCACGCGCGCGAATGGATAACGTCGCTTCTCGTTACGGCGCAAGTGGATTTTTTAATGAAAGAAAAATTTCCGCTCGGCGTGTACTTCCTGCCCATGACCAATCCCGACGGCGTTACGCTTGCTCAAAGAGGCGCGCGTGAGGAAGCCGAACGCAAACGCCTAGTCAAAATAAACGGAGGCGAGGACTTTTCGCTGTGGAAAGCTAATCTGCGCGGAGTAGACCTTAACTGCAATTTTGACGCGCGCTGGGGTAAGGGTAAAGGCAATAGGCGCAAACCCGCTCCGTCGTCGTATATCGGAGAAAGTCCGACGTCCGAACCGGAAACGAAAGCTCTCGTAGCGTTCACTAAACGCGTTAATCCGCTTATGACGGTGAGCTATCACGCTCTCGGTCGAGAAGTGTACTACGAGTTTTTTCAAAAAGGCGAGGCGCTGGAGCGCGACCGCGCGCTTGGCAGAAGCGTTGCCGAGTTTCTCGGTTATAATCTCGTTCACGGAGATTTGGGTAGCGCAGGCGGTTATAAAGACTGGTGCGTAAGCGCTCTCGGTATTCCGTCGCTGACCATTGAGATAGTGGGCGAGGAGCACGCCCATCCGCTTGACGAAAGCGACCTGAAAGGAGAAGAAAACAATCTATGGATACCCCTACTACTGACAAAGACACTCGCAAATTTATGAAAGTTGCGCTTCGCGAGGCTAAGAAAGCGGAAGAAAAGAGCGAAGTTCCCGTCGGCGCCGTTATCGTGCGTGACGGCAAAATCATAGCGCGCGCTCACAACGTCAGGACTACCGCCCATGATCCCACCGCGCACGCAGAAGTAATTGCGCTCCGCAAGGCGGGCAAAAAGCTGGGGGCGTGGAACTTAGAGGGTTGCGAACTTTACGTTACCAAAGAACCGTGCGTAATGTGCGCAGGCGCAATCGTGCTTTCACGCATTAAACGTGTTCGCTACGGCGCTTTCGATAAACGCTTTGGTTGCGGAGGAACGGTGCTGAACCTTACCAACAATCCCGTATTTAATCACCGCGCCGAAACGGAAGGCGGTTTTATGGAAGCAGAATGCGCGGGAATGCTCACGGATTTTTTCAAAGCTCGCAGAGTTAAAAAAGACAAAACGGAAGAACAAGGGGAATAATACGATTAAAACAGTTTACTCAATTATGGCGGTTGAATAAACTGTTTTTTACTTGACTTATTTGACGTTAAAACATATAATATTATTGTGAACGACGATGTGAAAGTCATACTGCTTCGCGTTAATCGCGGAGAGCATAAGCCGACGGCGGATACCGACCTTTTCGGACGTACTCTCGAACAATGGGTGCGTAGCGCAATGCGCGGTATGGTGACCGAAAGCGTGGATTATACCGAGGGCAACGAACTGCTCCCGGTTATTACTCCGTGTCTTTCCGAAGCTCATCCCGTGACCGTCGTGCTTTATTCCGACACACCGCTAATCACTTATTCCGTAATCAGCGAGGCGGTTGCTAAGCTCAAACGCGAGAATATGAACGTAATGCGTATGCCGAGAGGTTGGGTTCTTAAAACCGACTACGCGCGTAGCGCCGAAAGGATTTATACCGAAAGGATAACGACGCTCGGCGACGACGATTTCGTTACGGTGCTGAACCATAACCAGCTTGCTTACGCATCTGAAATTCTCCGCTCACGCATAACTTACTTCTTTATGGAACGTGGCGTGGAGATAGTCGATCCCAACTCGACTTTTATCGGCGCAGACGTAGTTATCGAACCGGGGGTAAAAATCTGCCCGTTCAATAAAATCAGCGGAAAAACTATCATTCGCAAAGGCGCGCTTATCGGCGAAAACTGCGTAATAGACTCCTCCGTCATTGAGGGTGGCGCTGTGGTTAAGTCGTCTACGCTTACCGGCGCGCTCGTTTACCGCAACGCTACCGTCGGTCCGTACGCGCATCTTCGCAAGGGCGCGATTATCGGCGCAGGCGCAAAGATAGGGGACTACGTCGAAATTAAGAACAGCCGTATCGGTCAGGGCAGTAAAGTCAATCATCTTGCGTACGTTGGAGACGCAGAGATAGGCAAGGACTGCAATATTGGCGCAGGCGTGGTGTTTGCCAACTACGACGGCAAGAATAAACGTCGCACTACCTTGGGTGATAAGGTGTTCGTGGGCAGTAACTCTACCCTCGTAGCTCCGCTTGAAATCGGTGACGGCGCGTTTATAGCGGCAGGCTCGGTAATAACCGAGAGTGTTCCCGCAAAAGCGCTTGCGATCGGCAGAAGTACGCAATCGGTTAAAGAAAATTGGGGAAAGAACGTTTACACACAAGAGAATTAACTTTAATAAAGGAAGAATAAAATGAACGTACATGGTAATCAGATTAAGCTTTTTGCAGGCAACGGATGTCCTAAGCTTGCGAAAGAAATTGCGGACAACCTCGGACTTCCTCTCGGCAAGATCGAAGTAGGTAAGTTCTCGGACGGCGAATGCTCGGTGCACATCGGTGAAACGGTGCGCGGTAGCGACGCTTACGTAATTCAGTCCACGTCCTATCCCGTAAACGACAACCTTATGGAGTTGCTCGTAATTATCGACGCGCTCAAACGCGCTTCGGCAGGACGTATCACTGCGGTAGTGCCTTACTTTGGTTACGCCCGTCAGGACAGAAAGGCTCGTCCACGCGATCCGATTACGGCAAAGCTCGTTGCCGATATGCTTATGGCTGCAGGCGCGGACAGACTCCTCACCATGGATCTTCACGCTAACCAGATTCAGGGCTTCTTCAACATTCCCGTTGACCACCTCGTTGGTATTCCCATTCTCGGCAATTCTATTAAGAAAAGACCGTTCTTTAAGGAAGCAATGGCAAACGACGAACTTATCGTAGTTTCTCCCGACGTTGGTAGCGTAGGACGTGCGCGTACTATGGGGGAAAAGCTGGGCGTTCCTCTCGCTATCGTTGACAAGCGCCGTCCCAAGGCTAACGTAATGGAAGTTATGAATATCGTCGGTGACGTAAGAGGCAAAACCTGCCTTATCGTAGACGATATGATCGATACAGCCGGCACTATTACGCAGGGCGCAAAAGCTCTCGTAGAAGTAGGCGGAGCAAAGAAGGTTTACGCTTGCTGTACGCACGGCGTGCTTTCCGGCCCCGCTTGCGATAGACTCGAAAACTCTTATATCGAAAAACTCTACATGCTCAACACTATCGAACAGCCCGAAGGTTTCCACCTCTCCAAGCTCGTTCCTCTTACCGTAGCACCTATTTTTGCTAAGGGTATTGAGAGTGTGTTTAGTGACTCGCCTTTCTCGACCATCTACGACTGATTTATTTTGCGCACCGCTAAGCTAAAACGGCGCATATTAGCGCATCTATGGGCTACGCTCTCGCTCGTGTAGACTGATTTATTTTGCGCACCGCTAACGCTCGCTGACGCGTGCGCCAGAATTGCACCGCATCTACGGTATCTTTTTGGTGCAAATGTCACGAAATTCCCCTCGATACCATATGGTAATCTTCGGGGACGTGTGCCGTTGGCGTACGAATTTCGTGCCATTGCCCTCAAAAATATATCCGTATCTGCTACTTGTCGGGGCTTAAACAGACTTTAAATACTCTCTGCCTTCCTAAAAAAACCTATACAGTATCTGCACAAATCTTCGCCGTTTTGAGAAAGTAGAGTGTATCGGAGATCACGCTGAGCACCACTCTCTGCCTTCCGTAGTGATTGGACGCAAATCTTCGCCGTTTTGAGAAAGTGGAGTGTATCGGAGATCACGCTGAGCACCACTCTCTGCCTTCCGTAGCAATGGATTAGACGCAAATCTTCGCCGTTTTGGGGAAGAATGGAAAGCAGATATATATTTGCACATATGAACATACGATAAAATTAATAAAGGAGGTACATAATGCAACTTATCTTTATAATCTTACCGCTCATTATAATGCTTGGCGCGTTTGCTTGGTGCGGTTGGACTTTCTGGTCGCACTATAAGGCTAACGGAAAGAAAGGGGGCGCACTTGCTAAGCGCAACCTAATTCAAATCATAGGCTCGTTGGTGCTTGCCGTAGCAATGATGTTCGTCCTCGTATTCGTTCCTGCAAGTATTCATCAGGTTAATACGGGTGAAATTGCGGTAGTTAAGGTATGGGGCGAAGCTAAGTATACCAAAACCGCAGGTATTCATTTCGACGATTGGATTTCCAAAGAGTACGTTATGTACGACCTTAAAACGCAGGAAATAACGTCGGATATCGGCGCCTATTCGTTGGACGCGCAGACAATGCAGTGCCAGATCACCATTCAGTATAAAATTCAGGGTGATAAAGTTATTGACATAAACGAAAAGTACGGTTCTCTTCAAGTTCTTGATGAAAGACTTATTGCCGTTGCAGTTGAACAGGCTAAGGTGGTTCTGTCCAGTCAATCGGCAATGGAGATTATCGAAAATCGTGGCTCGCTCGGCGCGCGTTTTCAAGAAGCGTTGGCGACTAAGATTGAGCCTTACTACGTTGACGTTTCGCTTTGCGTAGTCACTAATATCGATTTCAGCGACGCATTTGAAAAGGTCGTTGAGGATAAGATGATTGCCGAACAGGAAAAGCTTAAGGCTGAATACGAAAAGGAAAAGGCAATCATTCAGGCAGAGCAGGAACTTGAAGTAGCAAAGCTTGCCGCGGAAGCAAAGCTCGCTACGGCGGAAGGTGAGGCAAACGCCATGAAGGCTATTGCCGAAGCGGAAGGTAAGGCAATTAAGCTCAAGTCGATTGAAGTTGCACGTATGATGGGCTTTGAGATTATCGAAACCGAAGTGTTGGAGGACAACGTCGTAATCGGCGTTGAATACGATATTGACTTTACAGGCAAAACGCAGGCGGAGATAGAGCTCATCAGCGAATACCTTAAATATCTTTCCTATCTCGAAACGTGGGATGGAAAGCTTCCTACCGTTATGACTGACACCGGCGCAAGCATTATTATGCCCATGCCTGACGAGTCAGAAACGTCTGGCGGTTCGGGGACTTCTGCTGACGAGAATTCCTAAGTGACTTAATTTACCAAAACAAAGAAAAACCTGTCATTATTTGGCAGGTTTTTTCATATATTGCGGTATGACCGGATTTTCAGATGATAGAGCGTTAACGATAGGGCGTTATATCGCGTCGACGGGAGCAACGGTACGCGCTGCCGCCCAACATTTTAATATGGCTAAATCAACCGTACATAAGGACGTAACCACACGTCTTGCGTTTCTCGACGCTCCGCTACATGAAGCGGTACGCAACGTTTTAGAGCGCAATCTTGCCGAACGTCATTTGCGCGGTGGGGAAGCGACGAGAAGAAAATACCATTCCTTGCGTTCTTAAGGAATGGTATATTTTATATATGATTATTTCAAAAGATAGTAATTAATTTAATCTGCTGTTTCCTTCAAATACAAAGCCGACCGTACCACGGTTGATGTGAGAGCCGATTACCGGTCCAATCCAACCGATTTGAACGGTAGAGTCGAAACGCTTCTCAATTGCCGCCTTTGCTTCCTCCGCTTTTTCGATAGCGTCCGCATGAGCAAGCCATATC
>JAFTMM010000093.1 GCA_017452405.1 Clostridia bacterium
GGTAGTAGGAGCATAGAAGGTGTGAATCTTAGCCGTCTGGTTGGAGTAGTGCTCGAATGCAGAGGTAGAGAAGAAAGCGCTCGATCCGGTTTCTTCTTCAGAATCGTCTGCGGCTTCACCCTCTTCACCTTCTTCCGTTTCACCTGCCCCGGTAGCCATCATACCGTATACTCTACCGTAGTTGTAATCAAGAAGCGTAGACGAACCGGTACTATCATCATATACCTTGGTCTGAACTACTTCATCACCTAAAGCCTCGATACGATAGAATCCGTCAGCCTTAGATGCTACTACGCAAGGCATAGAGCCGTATTCGGTGTCAACGGGAACGATTACCGTAAGGTCGGAAGCGTCAAAGCTGAGAGTTTTAAGATATTCTTTCTCGCCAGCAAGAGAAGCTTCTTCGCCTTTAACGGTCTTATAAACGGCGTTACGTTGAGCGTAAACGTCCGTACATTCGAGCGCAGTCTTTCCGCCGGTCAAGTCGTTTTTATAATAAAGATAATCTTCGGTAGATCCTACAATACTGATGCTACCAACGGTATTATTGAGAATTACGTTACGATTCTCTCCGTTAGGGCTGATCATTTCGAGAAGCTGTCCACTTACCTTTTCGTTATCCTTTGCCGTGCGGGTAAAGTAAACGTAATCGTTAATATTATTATAATACTCCGTTTCAGAAAGTTCGGACTTTGCAAAAGCGGTGGGATCGTAAGTTTCATTTTCAGGGAAATATACGGAATCTACTCCACTTACGATTTCAACCGTTTCACCTGCCGAAGTTCCGTTAATTTCGGTGGAAAGGAGGAAACCGGTCTTAATTCCGTCTTCTTCGTCCTCTGCATTTGCAAAGTATGTTTCCTTCGTCAGAAGATAAACACTATCGCCACGTTTAACGAAAGAATACGGGATAGCAGTGTTCGCTTCTTTCGTTACGTAAAGCTGAGAAAGAGAATCGTTTGCGATATTGTAAGCGTAGAACTCTGCTCTTTCATACTGAACTTCACCCGCGCTGTTTCTGTCGTTATCCGGTGTAGCAAAGTAGATAATTCCGTCGTAAATCCAAAAACCACCAACGTAGCCAGCAGTACCGATTTTTTTGCTTACCAACTGTTCTACCTTAATTCTATATTCGGATTTTTCGTTATTGGTAGGAACTAAATTCTGAACGAGATCTCCGTTTTCGTCAAGTACGCGCGCTTCTTCGCCGTTCTCGGGATCGCCGATCTGATATTCGTGAAGTTCTACGAAATCTTTCTTTTCGTATTCAAAGTCAAGTACGTCACGAAGAGCTGCCGTTTCCGTGATATTATAGTCAACTTTACCGTCTGCGGTAAGGTTTCTTTCCTCTTTTTCCGCATCAGTGAGCTTAACACGCGAGTCAGTTATCTTAGCGCGGTATAATCCACCTTTGATTACCCTGCCGTTGGCATTTGTTTTGCCCGATTCGTCAGCAAAATCGGTAACGCCGTTTATGAAATAAACGTAGTCGCCGTACTGAACGACAGATCCGCCGTTGGAATACACCACGGTTTCGGCAGGCGTTGCGCCATCATCATCTGCGGGAGCGCAAGCAGTAAACGTCAGCGATGCAATGAATAACGTTGCGCTTAAAAGCAATGCTAAGAGAGTCTTGATTTTCGTCTTCATTTCTTTATATAATTTCTCCGATATTTATCGTATTTGTAACTTATTTAACTTTGACGGTAAGCTGTCCGCGAAGAAGTTTTTCGCCCGTTGCTTTAACCGTTATTTTGTCTTCACCCGTACTTTTTACTACGAGTAGTGCATGTCCGTTTGAAACGGCTATGTTATCAGTATAACCGCAATCTCCGTAACCGTCTCCGAGCGCTATAACCTTACCACCGAATACTTCGAAGGTAATTTCGGGAGAGTCGGTAGTGACTATTCTACCCTCTTTGTCAAGCACCCAAACGTCAAAGAATGCGAGTTCACCTTTACTTGCCCATACGGTGGAAGAACCGCTCAGGACTTTTATCGCGCGAGGCTTACTCGTTGTCTCAAGCGTTACTCGGCTGATTTCTCTGCCTTTACAGTAACAAACCGCTTCAAGCGTGCCGGGAGCGTAAGATACCTGTGAGAACGTTGCTACGTACTTATTCAGCCGTCCGGCAAGCTTTCTGCCTACGAGTTTACCGTTTAAGTACAACGCTACGACGTCACCTGCCGTAATAACTTTTACGTCCACTTTTTCGCCGTCGTCGTAATTCCAATGCTGGCAAGAGCCGAGAGCGCCCTCACCCGTCGTTATGTATGCCGACGTATTACCGAGAAGCACGGAACGGTAAAGACCGAATATGCGAGGCAAGCAAGTGGAATCCACGTCGCCGAGCGCAAGCGCGCCGTTTTCGGCAGAATCCATTCCGAGGTCGGATAAATCGCCCATTACGCCTGCATTTTTTATCATTTCGGTCACGCCCTCGAAATAATCCTTAGGAGGAGTAGCAAGACCGATAACAGGTTTATTAGTATGAGGATACGTCTGGTAATAACCGCTATATCCGCAGACGTCAAGCATTTGAGCGAAAGCGTGCGTGCGCTTTGCGAACAAATCGACTTCTCGTCCAAGACGAACAAGCGCGGTATCGTTAGCGCAATCGTTGATTCGTCCTTCGCTGATTCCCTCTTTTTTAAGTTCCGATTCAAGAGGAGTAAGCTCGCTGAGCGCCGCAGTAATGGGACGAGAGTAGTCCATCGCGCGCACGACTGCCATAATCTCAGCCTGCTTGTCCGCCCCTGCTCTGCCATAGCTTTCTTCAGGTGCGTTACCTATCGAATACATAACTACCGAAGGATGATTGCGGAGAGAGCGAACGGCGGTGGCTACGTTTGAAACGTAGTCCGAAGAAAATCTTGCGTGAGAGTTTCCCTTTCTCGGCCACGACCAATTATCGAGCAAATCGACTATTACTCTAAGCCCCAGCTCATCCGTCACGGCAAGCGCGTTATCCGAAGGACAACCTATATAGCGCACGGTGTTGTATCCGAGGTCACGGATTGCCGAAAGCTTACGGCGCTCACCGTCTACGTAGCTCAAGGTTCCGAGTACGCCCGACGAGTGAGGCATTACGCATCCTACGAGTTTGTCCGCCACCGAATATTCGCCGTACGTGCAAACGCCAAAGGTCGTCGTAGAGGTATCAAGCACTTCTTCTTTTTCGTCAATCACGCTGACCGACATCGTATATAAATAGGGGGAGGCAAGCGAATATTGTTTCGCGCTACGCACTTTTATAGGAAGCGTAATCGTTCTATCTCCGCCCAAGAAGGTATAAAACTTCTTTCGTCCGCACACACGTTTTCCGCGTCCGTTCAGAACGTCGAGTTTTAAGCCCAGCTTGCGTTTTTTATCCGATTGGCTACGAACGTCAACCGATACCGAGAGAGTAGCTCCCACTTCGTCAAGCGCCGTGGTTATAACTCCGACGCCGTAAGGAAGAATGAAGGTATCCGAATTCGAGGAATGGATTTTAACGTTTCGATTTACGCTACCGCCTCTATTTAAGCAGAGCTTAATTTCGGAGGTACGGCTCACGTAATCGGAGACGTCAATCAGCGTTCTCTCGCCTTCTGCTCTACCGACAAACTGTCCGCTTACGAACAAATCGGCTACGGCTCCATCTACGTCGATAATGACGTTGCCTTTCCCTGTATCGGCGTGAGCGCACAGCGTATCGTCGGACACAGGCAAACGGCAAGGCAAGGAAACGGTCTCGCCACTTCCAAGGATTTTCCAGTCATTTACCAACTCGATTATTTTCATTCCGCTCTCCTCGATAGATTGATTTTATCGCCGAAAAGGCACAAGAAAAACTGAGAGCCCATACTCTTAGTCTTACTATTATACAATAACCCCGATTTTCAGTCAAGTATTATGCAATCGACTTGACAATCTTTTTTAGAAAAAAACTGTAAAGCTTTTATTATGCCCCTCTCATTTTCACTTTTCGTTGGCTATAAGACCGACTTGCCCGTCACTCCGTCCTGATACATAATCCAGAAGCCTTTGCCCGAAGGATCGTTTTCGTCAAGCGCAAGCCATTGGCAATAACCCACGAGATCTGAGGGCGGTGTAGGCGAATAATCACCGGGCACTCCGTAGCAGAGGTAGCGAACGGGATTTCCTATAACGCCGACGAGATAATATTTTCCCGATTCGTCGTAATCTATTTTAATCCACTTTGATTCGGGGAGTATACGTTCCAAACGCTCAAAGCGCGAATTTTTTGAAAACAGACGTTCAAGCTGGTCTTTTACACTCTCATAAAAAGACACGGGCGGAAGTTCGGTAGGAGCGCGCGACGGAGAATAATCGTCGTCGGTTAAATTTCCACGTTCAGCCTTTTCTTTTTCCTCTTGCCTTTTTGCTTCCTTTTCACGCGCTTCTTTATCACGTTGCTCTCGAAAAGCTTCCCTTTCGCTTTCTTCTTTTTTACGCGCTTCTTTTTCGCGCACTTCTTTTTCTATAGATTCGCGCAAACTTCGGACGTTTTTCTCCGCTTGCCTGTCGGGCAATATCGTACTTGCGGTTTCTTCGGTTGGTTTAGCTTCAAAATTATCCAAAGGAGTTTCGTCCGCTACGAGATTGGAGCGGTAATAATTGACTTCCGCAACCTTACTATCGTCATAGTCGGTTGGAATAATGTCAAAGAAATACTCACCCACGTCTTTGCTTTTTCTAGAAATACCCAAGCGGTCAAGAGCAAGGCGCACGTCGTCTTCAAGATTACCACGCCAAGGCGAAGGACGGCGAAAACTACCGCTCATAATAAGGTCACCCGTCAAGTCACCTACCGCAACGCTAAGCAAATCTACGTTTAGGTCTGCCGGAAGACGAAAAGTCTGCGCAGACGTAAGCTTAAACGCGCCGTAACAGTAAAAGTCCGCGCCCGATCTTATGGCAATTACGCAGTCGTTTTTTACGCTACCGGTCAATACAAGTGCAACGCCGTCCTGACGTCTTTCAATTTTAAGGCATCCTCTTTGAAGTCCGCCGAGTACGAGTAATCTCTTTTCGTATAGCATAATTCCTCCGTCCGCGCCTTTCACGCACATAACATTATATATGACGTGAGAATAAAAAATTTGACGGAAAAAATATAATTTGAATTTATGCTGACGGATGTACGTTCCTATTCTATCCTCGTAGAATAAACGGAGTCAAGCTGGCAATAATTTGCCTATGATAAATAACGGAGAAATAGCGCGAGAAATTACGCGTTGCCTGCCTAAGAATAAACAAATCGTAGTTATTGCTATCGGAAGCGACAGAGTAACCGGAGACTGTCTCGGTCCACTCGTGGGACATATGCTTGCAAATACGGGCATTATCGTATACGGCGATCTCGTTTCGCCGGTAACGGCTTTAAGCGTAGAAGAAACTTATGACGTAATAAAAAAACGCCACCCGAAGGCGGTCGTTATTGCCGTGGATTCTGCCGTCGGCGCAGATAAAGATATCGGTAAAATAAAAGTTTTGCCAAAAGGACTTCGTCCTGCTGCAGCAGTTGGACGGCGTATGCCCGTTATCGGCAATATTTCGGTTATAGGTGTCGTTTCGTCTATTACAAACGGCACGAAAGGACTGGGAGAAGTAAGACTCGGTTACGTTTACCGTATGGCGCGCGCAATATCGCAAGCAATCGCAAGCGCCCTCTCTTCACGAGATTATAAAGTCTTTAATATTTCAACGAGCGAGTCCGTATCCTCCTCCGTACCTATGGTAATGCGCAGATAATCTGCTATGCGAGGCGAGTCGAAACGGCGAACTATTACTCCTTTTTCGCGAAGAGCATTCTGCACCTCTTTACCGCTCATGGTCGGGTGTTTGGCAAACACGAAATTCGCGTCACTATCGGTAAGGATATAGCCGAGCGCATTCAATTCACTTACCAAACGTGCTCTCGTGCGCTTGATCTTTTCAATGCAAAGGTCGAAATAATCAACGTCGAGTACGGACGCGCGCGCCATAGTAGCGGTAAGAGTATTTACGGTATAACTGTTGAAACAATCTTTTACGGCGCGGAGCGTACTTATAAGTTCTGCGCTCCCTATTGCGTAACCGCATCTTCCACCGGCGAGGCTACGGCTCTTGGAAAAAGTCTTTACGACGAGTACGTTTTCATACTTCTTCGTAAGCGAAACGAATGAAGGATATTTGGAAAAATCCACGTACGCTTCGTCAATGATTATTACCTTATCGGGGTATGCTTCGGCAAGACGGCAAAATGCGCTGTCTTCAAGGCTGATGGCAGTAGGCGCGTTGGGATTTGCAAGCACTATGCCCGACAAGTCTTTTCCGATATAGTCCTCCACGTCTACGGTAAAGTCGTCCTTTACTGCAATTTCAGCGTAATTGATTTTGTAAAGCGAACAAAAAACCTTATAGAACGAGTACGTTACGTCCGGGAAAAGCACGGGAGCAGATTCGCCGTCAAAAAAGGCAGCAAATGCGAGCGATAAAACCTCGTCGCTTCCATTGCCCACGAATACGTTTTCTTTTCGAACTCCCTCGACTTCCGCAATTGCTTCACGTAAAGCTTCGGCAGTCGGATCGGGATATAATCTCATTCGTGAAAAATCAAAAGACGAAACTTCCGCCACTGATTTAGGTGAAGGCGGATAAGGATTTTCGTTAGTATTTAACTTGATTACCTTACCGCCTTTGGGTTGTTCTCCGGGAACGTAAGGTACAAGTTTTGATGCAAGTTTGGATTTAAGCATAATCAGTAGTTTTTAGTTTTTAATTAAAAAACCGACGGTAATTACCGTCGGTTTTTTCGTTATGCCGTAACGGCAGTACTTCCTTCTTCTTCCTCTTCTTCCTCTTCGGGCTCGGGAGGATTGTAGTAAGCGTCTTCAAGCTCGTCAAGTCTGGTACGAAGAGTTCCGATATCGGACTTAACTACGCCTTCCATTTCGGAATACTTATTAGCAACGGACTCCTTCCAAGACTCGTAAGTCTTATTGGTGACTTCAACAGTAAGAACGTCACGAACGGTTTCGTATCTGCCTGCGGTGAGGTACTCGTCAAGAGCACGCCAGGTTCCGGGAGTAGGAACGTAGCTGAGATACATAATGTGCCAACCGTAGTCGGTGAGAACGGGAGCGGATATGCTTCCGATTTCTACTTCAGCGGTAAGGTCACTATCATACTTAGTAACTTTATATTCGCTGTCCGAAGTCTTGTATTCAAGAAGGGACTGATTGTTATTGTAAGCGTTAAGAAGCGCGCGCGATTCCTTAGCGAACTCAATCATATACTGCTCGGTCTTTCCGCCCTTAGAAGCGGGAGTTGCAGTAACCGCATAACCCATCTTGCTGTCGAAAATTCCGGGGTCAGTGTTGTAGGTATAAATAAGATCGGTGAAAGCGCGTTCAGCTTCATATCCGGTTTTACCACTCATGGTTCCGTAGATATCCGACCAAGCCTGATCGATAGTGTACTCCACGGAAGTATCGTCCTCGCCGTTTACGTGCTTATATACCACCACTTCTCTACCAAGCTGTTCACGCTTCTCTTCAATAGAAGCGTCCGAGTTGGTCTTCTTAAATTCCTCAAAATATGCAGTCTGCTCATCCGAGAAAGGAATGAGAATATGCTTTACCCAGAAATATTCATCATCAGCAAAGTAAAGTACGGTATCTTCACCCGTTGCCGCAGTGTAATAGTTTTCGATATTTTCACCGAATTTTTCTTTCTGAGACGCGAGTTCGGATTTATAATCTTCCTCTATGTTCTGCTTGATATTTCTCGAAATCGTGAGGTAATCTTTGAAGTTCTCCGTCTTCATCGTATATTCCTGATTATCGCCGTACATATAGTGAATTACGTCGTAATCGTCAAGATTTGCATAAAGATCGTCGATATCCTCAACCTTCTTGCAAGCCTCTCTCATCTCTGCAATTTCACTTTCATATATCGCGCGGTCTGTAGCAGGAATAGAATACGAATCGTCGATTGCGGTTTCTACGTAGTCCACGAAACGGCGAACGCCCTCTCTCTGCATAGATGCAAGTTCTTTAGTATCGGTATTTCCGACGAGTCTTGCGGACTCAAGAGTAATATCCCACACTTTGTATTCTTTTGCGAATACGTCGTCTTTTGCTTCCTCATCCGGAGTAGGATAGGTCGTTTCAGTCGAACTGTTCTGACCTGCGGAAGGATAGGTCGTATCAAAGTCTTCGGCGATTTCCGTATAAAGCGATTCAAGAACCGCATCAATACCACTGTAAATAAAACGTTTAAGCTCGTTTTCTTCAGTTACGCCCCATTCAACGTTACCTGCTTCGGTAGCAGCGTCCATTTCCCATTTGGTGAAGGTGGAGGTATAGAACTGTTTTACGAAGTGCTCGAACATTTCTTCAACGGTCTTTCCTTCCGTCTGAAGCATTTGCTGAGCATTATTGTTAAGATACGTAAGGAAAGTAACCTTGAAGTACTGGTCGGATTTTTCAGCTACGTAAGTATCGGTTGCGTAAACGGGAGTCAATCTATTCCAATAGAAGTTAGAATCGATAGGCTTAGAGCTATCGTAATAAATTACGGGAAGTTCTTCAACCGCGTTAGTAATTCCGCTTACAGGAGCAGGAGTAGCTCCGTCCACCGATATAGCGCCGTATACTTTTGCTTTGGTGTTATCGGTATTCGACCAAAGAGCAACGTCCTTATCACCTACTTTAGCCTTACCTACGTAATAATATTCGTTAGCATCTACAACTTTATTGTTTACGTTATAAACAACTGCATAGCGCTCCGAAGTTTCTTCTTTGTCTGCATTGGTTGCGGTAACCGCCTCTACCGTTGCTTTACCATCGGTAACGCCGGCCTTTTCATAAAGAATATTACCGTTATCGTCAAGCTGGGGAACGTGAATCGCTACGCCGTCGTGCGTGCGCTTAACAGCTTGTACTACGCCGTTTTCAACGGTAAGATTGGACTTTTCGCCAAGTACGGATTCAGTCGCCGTAACGGGATTGCCGTTAGCGTCGAGATATGCGCCCATAACGGGAATATTGTGCTCGATCTC
Organism: Clostridia bacterium; assembly: GCA_017452405.1. Lineage (GTDB taxonomy): Bacteria > Bacillota > Clostridia > Christensenellales > Pumilibacteraceae > Protoclostridium. Next base: position 9,051 of record JAFTMM010000093.1, read on the forward strand.
AACGGGCTTAACTTCCAGAACAATCTGACTCATGTCGGCTTCTTCGTTGTAATTTATAATACAACCCGAAAAAGCTGCCGTGATAGACACGGCGGAAACGATTAACGCTATAAACTTAAGTAATTTGTTTCTTTTCATCTGGTTCTCTCTTGATTTTAAACCGACAGATTGTCGGCATACTGCTCATAGTTCTTTCAATTATACATAATTGAAGATAAAAATGCAAACGATTAAGGCAGTATATTTATCGTTTAATATAAAAAATTTTTACAGTTATGATTTATCGCGGTCGGTTTTACAATTATTAGCGACAAAGGAAACGCACGAGAGCCTTGCCACTCGCAAAACATACCGAGATTTTATCACCAAACCTAATCCATCCCCCCGCTTTTTCCACCTTACTTGCGAAGTCGCTGGGAACGTCCTTTGCCGAACGATAAACGAGAGCGCTTTCGCCTCGCATAAGCGACGCTTCGTCTGCTCCAAGGCTTGAAGCGCGATTTCGTACCAAGGCTACGGTCAGGAGATTAATAACCTCGTCGGGAAGTTCGCCGTAGATATCTTTCATGGTGCTTTCCATGCGCCTGAGTTCACCGATTGTGGATATACGGGAAATATTACCGTACTGGCGCAACCGCCACTCCTCGTCAGTAACGTAGCTTACGGGCAGATACGCATTATAGTCGGTACGCACCGTCACGTCCTTTTCCGCGCCGACTGCGCTTCCCGACGTTTCTTCTATTACTTCTCGGAGCAGTTTCATATACGTTTCATAACCGACCTGCTCCATATGACCGTGCTGTTCTCTGCCTAATATATTTCCTGCGCCTCGAATTTCAAGGTCACGCATTGCAAGCTGAAAACCGCTCCCGAGTTCCTTGCATTGCATAATCGCGTCAAGGCGTTGCATAGCTACTTCGGTCATCTGTTTACCTTCGTCGTAAGTGAAGTACGCCGAAGCAAGGCGGTTTCCTCTGCCGATACGGCCTCTTAACTGATACATTTGGCTAAGTCCGAACTTATCCGAGTTTATTACGACCATAGTATTCGCTCTTGGAATATCTATGCCGTTTTCTATTATAGTAGTAGCAATGAGTACGTCCGTTTCTCCTTCGGAAAATGCGCCAATAACTTTTTCGGACAATTCAGCGGGCATTTGTCCGTGCACTACCGCTATTTTAAGGTTAGGCAGGAGCTTTCTCACCCTTTCCGCAAAGCCGTCAATACCGTCTACTCTGTTATAGACTATAAACGACTGTCCTCCGCGCGCATATTCGCGCGTTATCGCGTCCACTAAAAGTCCGTCGCTGTATTCAGTTACGAAGGTCTGCACGGGAAGGCGCTCGAACGGCGGAGTATTGAGCATAGAGATGTCGCGTATTCCGGACAGACTCATGTGAAGAGTTCTCGGTATGGGAGTCGCGGACATGGTAAGCACGTTTACGTTTTCGCGCATTTATTTGAGTTGTTCTTTGTGCTGTACAACTAAAAGATGTTCTTCGTCCAGAACCAACAGACCGAGATCTCGGAATTTTATACCTTTGCCGAGATGCTTATGCGTTCCTATTACTATATCTATCTCCCCCTTTTCACGCTTCTCAAGCGTCTTTTTTACGTCCTCGGTTTTGGTAAGGCGGGAAAGCATTGCCACTTTAACCCCGAAGCTCTCCATGCGGGCTTTGGCTGTCTTATAATGTTGAAGCGCTAATATAGTAGTCGGGCAAAGGAATGCCACTTGCTTGTTTTCCGCTATTATGCGGAACGCTACGCGCAGAGCCACTTCAGTTTTTCCAAAACCTACGTCACCGCAAATCAGTCTATCCATAATTTTACCGAGCGCAAGGTCGTTGAGGGCGTCCTCGGTTGCGAGAGTCTGATCTTCCGTGTCTGCGTGAGGGAATGCGGAGATAAAGTCCGCCATAAGAGCAGGTTCGGGCGCGTAAACGTGTCCTCTGCCTGCGGCGCGTTTGCCGTAAAGTTCGACGAGGTTAATCGCCATTTCCTTAATGGAAGTTTTTACGCGCTCTTTAACGCGCGCAAACTGTCCTCCACCCAACCTATTTAATTTAGGCGCAGTTTCGGCGTATGAATACTTGGAAAGACTTTCAAGGTTTTCTACGGGAAGATAAAGTTTATCACCCTCGGCGTAACCGATAACTACGTAATCGTGTTCCGCGCCACTAAAGTCGAGCTTTTCTATTGCAAGGCATTTACCTACACCGTGAGTGAAATGCACTACGTAATCGCCCACGTTTGGAAGTGGCATTGCCTCGCGCCGACGTGACGTTGATTTTACCGAGGATTTTGGAATTATCGACTTTGTGCCAATAAATACTTGTTTATTCTCGTGGATCAAAAAGCTCGTGGGAAGCAATCCGTCAATAAGATTTACCTCGCCGTCCCCGAACGATACCTTTATTCCCCTTTCGGAAAAATAATCGGCAAGTTTACTTATTGCGTCGGGAGAACCTGCAAAAATATTGACTTCATACCCTCCACGCGCCCAATTTTTAATATCGTCTGCCAGAAGTTCGTAGTCGTGAGAGTAATCGGGTAAAAGCGCGTCCGTAAGCTCCACAACCTTTTCGGGCAAATAAAACCTATTTTGAGAAACGCCGGTATGAAAGGTTACGCTTCCGCTTGCACCACCAAACGCCGTGGAAATATCCGTAATCTGGCGTATTGCGCCTATTAGCGCGTCGCCCGATTCCACTAAAATCTTAACTCGGTTAGTGTGTTCCTTGATAAGCAATTCGGCGGTGTCGTAGCAGAGTTTAGCGTCTGCTATAAAGAACGGCAAAGCGCTGAACTGAGCAAACGATACGCTTTGAAGATACGGCATTAAAATAGGCAGGTCGTGACGGCGAGAAAGCGTACGCAGTTCAAGCTCTCCGAAGATTGCCGAGAAATGCGCCTGCGCCTCAGGCGCAAGCTTCTTTTGCTCTGATTTCATTTGCGATAATGCGTTATCAAGCTCGGTTTGGTCGTAAAACGCTTCCCCGAAAGGCGCAACCGTAATTTCTTCGGTCTTTCGAAGCGTAATCTGTTCTTCGGAATCGAGAAGTTTAATACCGTCGATTACGTCAAAGTCGAGAACTATACGACAATATTCGTCGTAACCTGCCGGCGAAAGGTCGATTATATCACCTCTAACCGCAAACTGCCCTTTTGCGTTTAATTGCTCCACTCTTCTATAACCTGCGGAGATTAGTTTGCTTGCAATTTGGGTGGGATCAATCTCGTCGCCTACTCTAAATTTTATAGTACGGGCGCGGACTTTTTCCCTTTCTGGATATAATTGCATTACCGCTTCGACGTAAGTAACTACCTTCTTTGCGCCACAAGCAATGCGAGAAAGGGCTTCAGACCTGTCGAAATCCAACCTACCGAAGCGCTCTAGAGAAAAGCCGACGCTATCGCTTCTGGCGGGCAGAAATACCGCGTCGGTAAGCGACGAAACGAGATCGTAAGCCTCTTTTGCGCGAACGTAATCGGACTCGACGAGCACTCCGCTATCTGCCATGCAGAAAACTGCGCGTCGTGCGTTTTTTTGCAAGCCAAATACCGAGATATTTTTTCTATCCCGGTAGTCTGAAAGTATTTCTTTGATCTTTCCGTCAGGCTTTAACATTCGCCATTTGTGCTTTTAGCCAAGCAATTCCATAATTTTACTAACCCCGTCCTTTACTCCCTGCGCTACGATAGCACGCTCGGTATCGGGGATAGTCATAAGTACGTACGATATAAGGGGAACGTTTTCGGGTAGTCTACCCGTACCGATACGTACGCGCTCGAAGTTTTCCGTGCCTATCTTGGCAATGATGTCGCGCATACCATTGTGCGTGCCTGCGCTACCCTTGACGCGGTATCTGAACGTTCCTTTTTCTATGTCAATATCGTCGTACACCACAATAAGCTCGGAAGGCTGTGCTTTATACCTGCCGAGCAATTGTTTGACTGCGTTGCCACTCAAATTCATAAAGGTGAGAGGCTTTGCCAGTATGATTTTTTCGCCTCCGACGGACTTTACGCCCGTCAGACTGTCGCACTCTTTGTTCGAAAGCCTAATTCCGAGTCTGTCAGCGAGTACGTCCAAGGCAAGCCAACCGACGTTATGGTAAGTATATTCGTACTTATCGCCGGGGTTGCCTAAGCCAACGATGAGCTTCATTATTCAGCCGAGTTGAGCGCGTCGAGAAGAGCGTTAAGGTCGATGCCGTGAACTTCCGCCGCCTGCTCTACCGTTTCACCGTGAGCGATAGCGCAACCGAGGCAGTGCATACCGAACTGCATAAACACGGGAGCGCAATTCTGGTTCTCTTCGATTACCTGCGCGATAGTCATATCCTTAGTTACCATATATACCTCCGAAATAGTTTGCTTTATTTATGATAATTTTAACCGTTATTCCCTAAGTTGTCAAGCGTTTGGAATAAAAGTAACGAGGTAGGCATAGTTATAAAGAGTCAAGTTAATTTTCGGAGGAGATTATGAAAGCAAGCGAACTTATCGGAAGTCGGGTTCTTGCGCTCGACACGGCAAAGATTTGCGGTATAATTTGCGATATTATACCCTCACCGGACTATAAAAAAATTCCCGCCGTCGAAGTCCTTATGGAGGACGAAAACGACTGCGAGAAAAAATATCTCGAACTGAAAAAATGTATGGGCTTCAGCGAAGGGACTATTACCGTTAAGCGCGCAAGCGATCTCGTTATGTGTTATTCCGCGCCCGCATCATCACCTATCAATCTGCCTGCGTACGGAGAAAACGGAGAGAATTACGGCAGAGTCAGCGACGTTGTCACGGACGATAAACGCAACGTAATTGCTCTTAACGTAAGCGAAAAATCTTTTCCGCCTGCCGATATTCTTTCCTATTCCGAAGAACTGATAGTTTTCCGCTTGCCCGGCAGTAAAACACGAATAAGCAAGCAAAAAAAGAAGGTTCCGTCCGTCTGCGAAAAGGTCAAAGCTAGCGAAAATCAAGTTTCTTCCGTAGTTCGCATTACCGAAATCGGGCGTTACGCTTTTCTTAAAGGCAAGCGTCTGGGTGAGGACGTAACCGACCTGAGCGGTCTGCCCTTTGCCATTCGCGGTGAAACGATAACTGACGAAACCATTCGCCTTGCAAAGGAAAAAGGCGCAATAGTAAAGCTCACCATGGCAAGCAGGTAAACGTACTATTTAATAGATATAAAAATAAGAAGTCCACGAATTAAAGCGTTCGCGGACTTTTCTTATTTTACATAAACTTTTTCATATCTATTAAATATATACTCTTTTGCGTTACGGGAATTCCGAGGAGTTTTTCTACGGCGATGGCGTAAAGATCGAGCTGTTTATTATATTTTTGTTTGCGCGCGTCGGTGAGGAAACCGGATTTGTAGTCTATGATCTCGGCTTCTCCGTCACGAAGAATGAGAAGGTCGATTACGCCCTGCACTACTCCGCCGTCTTCAGCGCCGGGCAGGCTTTCCGCTTTAAGTATAAACGGTTGCTCTCGATATAACTTTCCACCCTTTGCGCGCGCAGAAATTGCATCATAGGCTTTTTCCAGCTTGTTTTTATCGACTAAGTCAAAGTTAGGGACTTCTTTGAGAGCGCTTAACTGCTCGGAGAACGGCGTTTCAAAGTCGAGAACTTCAAGGCAAGCGTGGAACGCGGTTCCTCTGTCCATAGCCGTTTGCTTATCTTCTCCGTCGTAATCGTCGGGAAGCAACGGCGCTATGGTTACTTCTTTTCCTTCCTCGCCCTCCGTAAGCAAACCCGTAACCGATTTCTTTATATCATAGGTATTGGTTTCAAAAGAAAGAGAGAGCATATTTCTTAATTCATTAAGTTTTTCCTCGCTTAAACTCTGCGGTTCGGAGATAGTGAAATCGTTGGGCAATTCTTCACCTGCTTCTTTCATTCCGTGGCTGACCGCAGTCGGATAAATCCAATCCGCATAGCTCACACATTCTTCAGGAAGTTTATTTTTCTGCTCTTTATTCGGCAAAAACAAAACGAGCTTATCTTGCGCGCGAGTCATTGCAACGTAAAGCACGCGCATTTCCTCCTCAAGATCGGCTATCCTCTTTTTGCGACGCGCCACAAGAAGCGGAAGTGAGGGCAACGTTTCGCCCGTTTCGGCTACTTTTGAAGCAAGAGCAAGCCCGAGTTTGCCGTCGGGAATGACTTTATTTTTGGAATCGTTGTGAAAAGGCGAACCCAGCCCACACATCATGACTATCGGAAACTCCAAGCCTTTGGAAGCGTGAATGGTCATAATACGTACGCTATTTACTTCGGGAGGCGCTTCGTCTTTGGGTTCGGAAACTTCGATATATTCAAGATATTCGGATAGCGTGCCGTTATAACCGCTTAAGCTTTCCATGAGCTTACCTAACGACTCCGACTTAACTAGTCCTAGAGTGTCCGACATAGCGGTATGGAACAGCTTTTTATCCGAAGTTATTCTGCCGGCAAGTTCTCCCACGGTCAGCACTCCCGAAAGTTCGGAATATTTTTGCACGTCGCCTAAGAAGTCTTTTACTTTTTCACTGTCGTCTTCCGCAACGCAAGCGTAAAACGGTTTTTTAGCGCCGTGCTTTTTTCTTATTTTTACGAGTTCCTCGTCCGTAAAACCGCCGATAGGGCTACGCATAACGCCCACGAGAGATACGTCGTCGCGAAAATTGTCTATCAACCTAAGATAGGACAAAAGAACGTTATTAGTCCTGCCTTCGGTTATACCGAGTTTGGCGCTGACGGACACGGGAATTCCTACGTTGCGGAGATCGCGCGCTATTATTTCACTTATTCCGCTTCTTCGACGCACTAAAACCACTACGTCTTTATATTCGTAATTTCCGCTACCGAGAAGCGTAACGATTTTTTCTACTACCGCCTCCGCCTCGACTTCCATACTCCGTTCTTTAAGTTCAAGGTTGTGGTTTTTTACGCTGTAAACCTCGTCAAAATAGACTTTATCTCGGCTCGCAGGCACTTTAGGCAGTCGAATAATCTCCACGCTTCCGTCATTACCCTCGCCTTCCGTGTAGAACCTAGCCGTTCCGGCATAGTCTACCTTGCCGAATTTTTCCGTCATTATTCGAGAAAAAACGGCGTTGGTAAACGCAAGTATTCCGCGTTTACTACGATAGTTTCTATTGAGTTCTACCGTTGCCCCTTTCAATGAAAGCTCGCCATGCTTGTAGGCAAAGGCGTCGGGCGAACAGTTACGGAAAGCGTATATGCTTTGCTTGATGTCGCCTACGAAGAAAAGATTGTCCTTGCCGACAAGATTGATTATACTTTCCTGTAAAGGATTAATGTCCTGATATTCGTCAATAAAGACGTGCGTTAGGGTTTTTCGGACTTCTTCTCCCACGTCCGAGGCGAGAATAATTTTCGCCTTGCGTTCGAGATCGGCAAAGTCCAGCCTGCCTCGCTCGGCTTTTTCTGCGGAATAAATCTCAAGAGCGCGCGCAGTTATTGACAATAATATTTTTGCGTCGCGTCCCGCCTCCTCGTCACGAGCTGTTGCGACTTCATTGATGCGCGCAAGGTAAGCGGAAATTCTCTTTTTTAATCCGTCAAACTCCTCTTTTATTTGAGTTATTCCTACCGCACGGGTATATTTTTCAATGCCTGTGCCGTTTACGTTTGCGCGAAGCTCGTCTAAAAGCAGAGGCGCTTTAACAAGATTTAGGTTTTTTGCCACTCCTTCAAGCACGTCTATCTCGTTCATTATAGAAGCATATTCTTCGCTCAATAAATCGGAAAGAATTGCTCTGCAATAGTCGGGATTATCATACGCCGACGCGCCGTGAGCCAGCCACTCTTCGGCATCGGGCTGTGAATCAACGAAAAACATCACCTCTTTAATTATGCTTCTGATGGGATTATCCGTACGCTTTCGCATATAACGAAGCTGAAAATCCGCGTATTCAGGCTTTTGAGAAGCTTCAGCAATCGCTTTTTCAATAGCTTCGGAGCGCCATCTGTGACTCTCACTTTCTTCGGCTATCTCAAAAGCAGGATCGTCGCCCGTTACGTAAAAATACTTGCGAACGATTTTCTGACACCACTTATGTAGCGTGCAGATATCCGCGCTCGGCAAGCGTTCAAGCTCAACGAGAAAACGGCGATCTCCCGTCATCTCATACTTTTCACGCAGTTTTTTATCCAATTTAACGCGCATATCTTCGGCGGCGGACACGGTAAAAGTGGATACGAGCATATTTTTCAGGCTGTACCCTTCTTCGATTAAACGCATAATACGCCCGAGCATAGTCGTCGTTTTGCCCGAACCTGCGCTAGCCGAAACGAGAAGATCACCGCCTCGGAAATCGATTATTTTCTGTTGTTCGTTAGTCCACTGCATTAGTTTTACCTTTTGCGCTTAAAGTTGCCGTGAGCAGTTTACGCTTTTCACCCTCATAACCGCATGCGGAATAGTATTCACAATAAGCGCATACGTCGTAACTTCCGCTCGGCGTGGGCGCAATGTATCCGTCAGCGATTTCTTCCGCGCCTTTTTCGGCAATCTTTACTGCGTAGTCTGCCAGCATCATAATATCTTCGAGAGAAACTCCGTTTTCTACTTGCGTGCCTCGTGAATTGGTTTTTACTTTGACTACGTTACTCTTGCCCACCGCTAAGGACGGATCGGTAGCCTTTAGCGTTTCTTCGTCGTTAACGCATACGCCTTCAAGCAGGAAAGGATTTGCCGTATCGAAATCGGAAAGCGTGGAGAAATAGAACGCTCCTGCCGGCGTGTACCCTGCCTTTATGAGTACGGCAAGATATATAAGTAGCTGAATTTTCAAACCGTGACGGAGGCTTGTCAAAGAAAACTTTGAGTTGCCCGTCTTATAGTCAATAACGCGCGCGCGTCTGTTTGCTCTGTCGATACGGTCAATTTTGCCCCTTAGCGTTATCTCCTTACCGTTAACGTTCAGCTTTATTCCTTGCAATACGCTACCGTTAAAGCCGAACTCCTGCTCGGTTGCAACGGGCTTAAACTCACCCGTTTGAGATTGGACGAATATTGCTTTACACATGCCGATAGCTTCGCGCGAAAGAGTATTAATAAGTTTTTCGTTCGCGTCGATGCTTTTTCCGCTCTCGGCTATGGCTTCTTTGAGTAGCTTAAGCGCGCTTTCTTCAGGCTCGGCTTCATTCATTACGGAAACGTATTTTTCTGCTACGTAGTGCAGAACGCTACCCACGTCAACCGGTTCAAGCTTTGCCGTTTCGGGCAGGGTTAAAGCAAGCCCATACCTGAAATAATGCTTCATAGGGCAGGCAAAGTACGTTTCTAATTGACTGACTTTGGTAGTAGATGACAACATCAATTCGCCCGACTCCTTAATTTCAGTAGGATAATCGGGCAGAACGTATTTCTGCGCTTCGTCGCCTACCAGCTTTTCTGCATAAGCGTAATATAAGGGCTTATTATCCCCTACCGAGGCGCGCGCAAGCAAGTACTTTTCAATAAACGCGCTTTTCGTAGGACAGTACTTTATAATCTCACGAGCATCAGTTGCTAAATCCAGCTCTACTCTGTCTTGCTCAGTACCGCCTCTCGTTGTTTTTTCAGCTTTTGCCGTTATTCTTCCTATTGCGCTACCCGGCTTATCCGAGTATATGAGCGTTACTTTTGGCGCAGAAGCAAGGAGCAGGAAGAACTCGTCCTCCGCTCTCTTGTTTACCTCGTCGGTGGTGGGAGATAACGGAATGCCTTGCGCTCGGAGCGCTTCAATATCCTCGTCGGAGATAAGACCGCCGTCCTGCGTTATCATAGGATGATTGTCACCTGAAAAATCCGCTACGAATACTCTCTTGAATACTCTTGCGCGGAAGTCTTTCTCGCTACCTATCTCAACTGCGCCTCCCAATTTCGGGCGCGCGGAAAGTTCGGTATCCGTCATACCGTCCACAATCGATTCAAAAACCGTTTTATCGTCCGCACCGAAAAGAAACGCAGTCGCAAGTGACGCAAGATTGCGCGCTTTATCAAAAGCGTTTGCTCTACCCTCGTCCGCTTCTGTCAGAGCTTTCGGCTTATGCGCTTCGGCGTAGTCTATCAGGCGATTAAGCGACGAAAGGATACCGCCTGAAAATAGCTCCGTTACGTTCTTAATAATCCGTCTTGCACGTTCGGCTGAGTCGAATATTTTATAATCCTCACTACCCTTATCCTCGTCTGAACCGAGCGTGAAGGGAGAAAGAAAGAGTTTGTACGTGATTGCATACTTATTTACGTAACGTTCCAAACAGTCCGCATCTGCCTTATCCACCCCGGATAACGGATTTTTAGCAAGGCGCACGACGTCTTTTTCACGATAGCCCTTAAGCGGAAGCGAACAAGCAAGGACTAAAAACCTGCCAAGCGGGTGATCGGCAAGAGCAAGCGTTTCGGACGCCGAATAAGGAATACCGTTCTCGGCGAGAAGCCTCGTAAGTTCGTACGTAGAACCGTTAGTTACTATGCACGTTTCTTCGTATTTTGCGCCCATCGCGTTATTTTCTTTATATAAACGGTAGTTCTCGGCTATTGCCGTAACTATAGCTTTTGCAGAAAAAACAGCAGACGGTGCAGAATATAGTTCAACTTCGCCGAAAGAGTACTCGGCTTGGGTGTCAAACACGTAAACGTCCTTCGCTTTTTCCTCCATTACTTCGATAATGTTTTCCATTTGCTTTGTATACGAATCAAAGCAAGCTATGTAAATAGTAGAGTTTTCAAGGAAGTTAGAGTTTTCAAGATAGTTGCGTAGCAGTCGCATACGTCCTGCTGAGTCTACGAACTGCCCTTCGGTAGACTTAAGATATTCTTCATAGACGAGAGCAATATCTACGGCGCGCGCTCCGCCTCTATCACGGACTTCATCCGGCGTTACCTCGCTCACGGCAAGCTGACTGATAGATTCGTACAGCTTGGACGCAAAGCCTCTTGCGTGAGCGGATTTTTTATAACAAACGAGTTCGTGCTTTTTTTCGGCAAGTATTCGCCTTATTATCATTACGCTCCCCTGACGGGAGAGATATTTATCCGAATTACCTTTTACGAGTCTGCTCCACGTCGTGACGTTGACGTCAAAAGCCCCGCCGAAGCGGTCGCATAACGCGCGCTCAACGGTGAGCGTCGTGCGGTCGGGAACGATTACGATATGCCTGTGAGAAAGATCGATCTTTCTCTTGCCAAGCTTATCCATAAGCGCGCAGAGCGTACTATGATATGAAGTTGAAATAATTTTTTCTTTCATATATTAACATAATACCCGAAATTAAGGTGACAAATCAAGTTATTTGTGATAAAATGTACAGGATATATTTGAAATTTTCAGGAGCTAGCATGAAAAAAGCTTTGATTTTGATAGGTAGCCTTTTACTTTCCAGCGTTTTCTTTTTCGGTTGCGGAAGTTTAGGTAGCGCTTGCGGTGGCGCAACTGTCGAACCTATCAGCGCAAACAAACCTTGGAACAACAGCAATAACTACGAATACGCGTCTTATGACGTAACGAGATACGCCGCAGTTCAGGACGAAAGCGGTAGATACGTTGAAAGCGACGAAGACGCTACGGGAACTTACACTACCGAGCTTTTCACTCTGCGCGAAAATATTTACGAATCCGAAATAGTAACTCAAATCGGTAGCGTAAGCGAATATTTTACTAACGAGCTTTTGAATAAGAACGCTCTGTCCTCTACCGCAGGTTGGTATTCCGTGCTCTTTACCGAATACGAACTTAACTACGAAAGCGGAAAGACGGATACTCAGTCCAGCGTAGTTCTTTTCAAGACGTCCTCTCTCCTTCCCGTATTCTCGGCAAAGACGGTTAATTACGAAACGAGTGGTCTTACCTATACCGCCACGTCCGATTACGTCAATAAAATTAATTATTTCGAGTCGAGTGAGACGAGCGGAAAGGTTGAAACTGAGCTCAGAGAAGAAGACGGCTCTTTTGATAACGAACTTCTTTATCACGTAGTTCGCGCCCACACTTCTTTAATTCAGGGCGGATCGTCTACTATCAGCATGAGAAACGCGGTTTATACCGGTCTTAATAATGCGGAAGAATACCGCACGATGGTATTCCAGGTGGCTGAAGGCGATTATACTATTACGGGTATCGATCCCGACAAAAACGGCTTCGTTTCGAGATACTTTGAAGAAGGCGATATCAAATACAACGAGTCGGACGGCAAGGACGAAAACGGTAACGATATCGTTAAGGGCTATGAAATCCCTTGCTATTATACGAGCATGGCTTATAGCAATAATAACAGCGGACCGCCCAAATACCTGTTCTACTCGGCAAGCGGTTTCGACTACGTCGGTGATACCACTTCTAAAGTGCTTCTTCAAACGATTGATTACGAGATGGACGCAGAAGGCGTAGTTTCGCACATGAACGTTATGAAGATCAAGGATTACAAAACAAGCAAGAATATGTAAAAATAAAAAAGGCTCGACGAGCCTTTTTTATTTTATCAATTTATCAAAGCGGAGGATTCTCCAATACGAGAGGCTCCGCTTTTTATCATGTTCGAGGCTTGCTCAAGCGAGCGTATCCCTCCGCTTGCTTTGATTTTCAGCTTTCCTGCCGTAAGACGAGAAAAAAGTTCTATATCCTCGGCGTTCGCTCCCGAAAAGCCAAAGCCGGTTGACGTCTTGATATAGTCCGCTCCGCTTGCCTGCACGATTTCACAGATTACTCGTTTTTCAGTATCTGTCAGCGCGCCCGTTTCCACGATTACTTTCAGAATTTTATCTTTGCACGCTAAGCGAACCTCTTTTATTTCCCGCTCCACGTAACCAAGGTAAAACCATCGTGGCAGGTCAGGAAATTGACACAGGAATTGTAGCCTGCGTAGTTGTTGTTATTATCTCCAAAGAAACCACCGTACAAATCGCCGGAA
>JAFTMM010000094.1 GCA_017452405.1 Clostridia bacterium
AAGTCTTATAACCCTCGGCGAGTATCGCCGTCGCGATCCCGAAGGCACGGGGAAATATATGCGTACCTTCCTTATAATAAACTTTTCCTATCTGGCAGTACTTATAGGTACGGGACTGTTGACGTTATTTTTATTCGGAGCATAACCGCGTGGAGGAGATGAGTTTTTTCTATCTTGCGTTTTGTCGGGTTATTTCGCATAATTATCTTGCGTTTTATCCTATATTTTAGCAATTTTGTTATAAACTTAATAAAAGGTCGTTAACTACAGCGGTTAACGACCTTTGTACATATGTCAATATATTCACGTTTCCTTAATCAAACGGATCGAGTTCGGTGTCTTGCGTGTTACTATCTTCTTTGCTCTTTCGGGAAAAAAGGTTTTTGATGCCCGAACCGATATTTTTGACGGCTTGAACCGTTTCGCCGACGGCGGTCTTAACTCCGCTTACGGTGTTCGTTACAGCAGCCTTGACGCGCCTTACTCGTTCTTCGGCAATCTCTTTCAGCGTGCGCAGTACGAACTTAACGAGGAAAGTGGCAATATCCACGCTTACCGTTATGCCCAGCCAGAACACGGAGAGTAGACACCACGTTATGCGCCAACCCACCGAGGGATCGTCCGTCACGCCTACGAGAGAGGCTACGGTCACCGCTATCATGCCGAGCTTGAGGACGATCGTTATCACTCTGAAAACTTTGCGAACCTTGGCGAGCTGTTTTTTCCGCTCTTTGCTCGTTCGCGCTAAGATTAGCATAATTGTATTGACTATTAAGTACACACCGCTGACGGCAAAGGCAATGACGGGCAGGACTACTTCGCTCGTGCGGAGCAGGTGAGTTACGCCGAAACCTACGAACAGGAGAACGGTAACGTAACTCCATACCACCGAAAAGACGGAGAAAAACTTGCGGAGCTTACCGAAAAGCTCAATGGCGCGCTTAAGCGCTACGGCATCGTCGCGCAGGTCGCGCACGAGATCGCTTACGTAATAATCGTCGTAGTTTTTACGCACGTTGCACCTCCCTTAAAAAGCCGTCAAGGTCGAGTTTTCCCACCGAAAGTTCGAGGAGTAAATCACCCAGCGTTTGAAGCACGGAGCAGGTGTATTCAAACAGATACTCCGCCGTCTCTTCCGCGTCCGCTTCATCAAAGTATATCGCGCAGGAAAAACGAATAGTTTGCGTAGACGGTGAAAGACAGAACTTGCCGAGATTAGAGCCTGCGTTGAGCGCATTTACCGCTTCGAGCATAGTTTGAGAAGCCGTCACGCTGATAGGGAAAGGGAATTCCGCGCTTGATAGAGCGGTTCTTTGCTCGGGCGAGAAGAAAAAGAAACGATAGTCTGCGTCCTTGTCGATAATAGCCGAAACGATATTTCCTTCACCTATTCTTTCGTGAGCGATTTCCGAGTCGCTTAAATATTTTTCCATAGTTTCAAGAAACGCCATATCAAAATTCTCCAAGTTCGTTAATAACGTCTACTGCCGACTGTTCTCCGTTTATTACGTGGAGTAGACTATTGCCGAAATTAACTATCTCGGCAATACTGTTCTCTATAAGAAACTGAACGCTTTGTTTTGACGGCGCTCCACTCGGCACGCGCACGCACAGCTCGTACAGTCCACGATAAACAATTTCGCCCGTCTCGTCCGTCATAGGCGCAACGTAAAACTTGCCGTACGCCATGCGTTCGTTCACTGCGTTCATTGCAAAAATGAGTTCTTCGCGCTTTTCTTCGGGTACGGGCATGGGGAGCGCCTCCAAAATAGCAATATGCTCGTTCCCCGGATCGACTACCAGCGAGCCGAAAAAGCCGTGCTCGCTCTCTTCGAGCGCGCGGAAACAACCGCCTTCTTCTGAGTACTTAATATCCATCTCTGTCAGAAGCGCGCCCACAGCTACTATCATTTCTTCGTAATGCTTGTTCATAGAAGTATTATACAACGAAGCCGTGGTTTTGTCAATCCTTACATTTTCATAGTTGACAAAAGGAGCGCGAAGGTATATAATTGCCTTTGAAAAACACTTAAGGAGAGATTGACAATGGCGTTAAAACAGTTTAAGGCAGAGAGCAAAAGACTGCTCGACTTAATGATCAATTCCATTTATACGAACAAAGAGATTTTCTTGCGCGAGATTATATCTAACGCGTCCGACGCAATAGACAAACTGCATTTCACTTCGCTTACCGACTCAAACGCTTCGCGCGAGTTTGAAATCCGCATTGACGTTGACAAGAATGCGCGCACGCTTACCGTTTCGGATAACGGTGTGGGTATGAGCGAAAAGGAGCTAGAAACTAACCTCGGCACAATCGCCAAGAGCGGTACTCTCGACTTTAAGAAGAAAAACGAAAAAGTGGACGGCGGTGCAGAGGGCTTGATCGGGCAGTTTGGCGTGGGATTTTATTCTTGTTTTATGGTTGCCGACGAAGTTACCGTCCTGTCGAAAAAGTACGGCGAGGACGTTGCTCATAAGTGGACTTCCGCCGGCGTAAGTGGTTATGAAATCACCGAGGCGGAAAGGGAGACGAGCGGAACGACGGTTACGCTTGTGCTTAAAGCGGACGACGAGGACGTTAAGTACTCCGATTATCTTGAAGAATATACGATCATGCGCCTCGTGAAGTTCTACTCCGACTATATCCGCTATCCGATCAGAATGCAGGTGGAGCGAAGCGTGCCCGCCGAGGACGGCAAGACTGCGGAAAAAGAAACGGTTATTGAAACGCTGAACTCCATGACTCCCATTTGGAAGCGCAGAAAGAGCGAGGTCAAGACGGAGGACTACGAAAGCTTCTATATGGAGAAGTTTGGGGACTACAACAAGCCCGCGCGCATTATTACCGCTAATATAGAGGGCGCGGTAAACTACGCCTGCTTGCTCTTTATCCCGAGCGAGCCCCCTTACGACTTCTATACTAAGGCGTTTAAAAAGGGACTACAGCTCTATTCAAGCGGTGTGCTTATTATGGATAACTGCGAGAAGCTTCTGCCCGACTACCTCGGCTTCGTGCGTGGCGTGGTGGATTCCTCCGATCTGTCGCTTAACATTTCACGTGAGATGTTACAGCAGGATCGCCAGCTTACCGAAATTGCCAAGAGTTTGGAAAAGAAGATACTGTCCGAGCTTTCCAAGTGGCTTAAAACCGAAAGAGAGGAGTATGAGAAGTTCTTTACTAAGTTCGGTATGACGCTTAAAATAGGCGCGTATGAGGGCTTCGGCACTAAAATTCCTCAGCTCAAAGACTTGTTCGTGTATTACTCCACGAGCGGTAAGTTCGTTACGCTTAAAGAGTACGTCGGGAGCATGAAGGAAGGGCAGTCGGATATTTATTACGGCGCGGGAACGGACGCAAGTTCGCTCCGTAGTCTGCCTCAGGTAACCGCCGTTACGGCAAAGGGCTACGACGTACTTTTGATGACGGATAACGTAGACGAGTTCGTCGTTAAGCTCATGGGCGAGTATGATGGCAAAAAACTCAAGTCCGTATCGAGCGAGGATCTCGGTATCGAAACGGAGGAGGAGAAAAAGGCAAGCGCGGAAAAGGCCGACTCGTCCAAAGCGTTACTTGAAGAATTTAAGAACGCGCTTGGAACTAACGTAACCGAAGTGCGCCTTTCCAATATGCTTGGTGACTATCCGTCCGGTTTGACCGCAAAAGGCGAGCTGTCTATCGAAATGGCGAAAGTCCTTTCTGCAATGCCCGGCAACGAGAAGATAAGAGCGCAGTACGTTCTCGAACTAAATCCCGCTCATCCCATGTTTGCGCTTGCGGAAAAACTTATGGGCGAGGATAAGGCTAAATTCGGCAGACTTGCCGTGCTCTTATTTACCGAGGCAATGCTAACCGTTGGCATAAATCCCGAAAACCCCGCTGAGTTTGTTAAGTTAATTAATGAGTTTATTAGGTAATGGGATAGGTAGCAGTGTTTAGGTGAATAGAGAATAGTGATAGGTATTAGGTCGGATACTCGAAGTAATTTCGAGTATCCGATTTATTTTTTTGCGAAAATTGGTTAAAAATTTGCGTACTCTTAAATAAATATCACCCTTAAACGCTTGCAAATTGCGGTTAAAAATGATATTATATCTAAGCGTTTGAAGCAGAATATATGCTACTGTGGCTCAGAAGGCAAAAGCAGCTGATTCGTAATACTCGGCTTCGCCTCGTGGCGTGCGGGAACTTCGTCGGCTTGGCTGAGCAGCAGGTCGCAGATAAGGTTTTTAATTTA
>JAFTMM010000095.1 GCA_017452405.1 Clostridia bacterium
CACACCCTTAAAAGTCTTTTGTTCTTCGTTATCTTTTATTATATACTTCTGCACGAGAACGTTGAGCTCACGGAACAGACCGTATATGTATATCCTAATTCCCTTGTTCCACATTGCCTGAACCGTGAAGTCAAGCAACAGCTTCATAAGTTCGGGCTCTGTATGTATCTTATCCTTGCAATAGTCTATCATAGAAGAGAAATTCTCGCGTTTACTCATTCCTCTTGCAAAAATCTCCTTCAATTCGTCGATAAGCGTATGAACGGCTCTGTCGATTACGGCGCGGTAAAGCTTCTCTTTTGTTTTGAAATAATAATTAAGCTGACTGAGCGCAACGCCCGCTTCGCTTGCAATATCACGCGTGCTGACGTTAGCGTACCCTTTGCTTGCCAAAAGTTTATACGCCGTATTAAGTATTACTTCTTCCGTATTTCCGTCAAATTTGGATTTTCTACGTAACCGCATAGCGCGCCTCGCTTAACCTTATTTATATAATTTTACCACATTATGGAATTTTAGTCAACGTCTTGGGCGGTAGGCTCTTGCTTTTCTTCATTTTCTTTCTCTTTCGCTTTATCTTTCTTGCCATCGAAAACTTTGCAGAAAACGTACGTTGCTACGAAGCCGATTGCAAACAGCATTACGGCTAGAACTATTTGTAGCGGTAGAAGAAGCGCGGGGTTTATAAGTCCGTCGCCGGTATGTTGCTTATAATATATGGAAAATACCGAACCGATAACGAAACCGATAATCGCATAGTACGTTCCTTTTCGGAATTTTCTGAGCAAAAATCTCATAAGGAACGCTACGCTGAAAAAGCCTATAATCATACCGATACCGAAAGAAAGCAGAATGAGCAAGTCACTGCCTATCGTAGCAAAATTAAACGTCACGATATTGTTAAGCGTACCCAGCACGAGATCGTACGCACCGAAAATCATGCATATCATCGAACCTGATATACCCGGCACTATACTACCCACCGAAGCGAGCACGCCAACTCCCGAAAGCGAGAGATATTGAGGAAAACCTGCGTCAGTCATATCCGCATTACCTCTTGGAATAAAACAAATACCTACGGCAAACGCCGCCGCCAAAATGAGGGCTATTATATGTGCGGGCTTGGGATCACCGCCTGCATCTTTAATAATCGGAGGCATACCGCCAAGCATGAGCCCCACGAATAAACAAATAATCGGAAGTGGCAGAAATTCAAATCCGAGGTTGATAGGCACTATCATTCCTGCAAAACCTATAACGATACCGATTATAAATGGCAGAAGGTAGAAGAAACTCTTTTTAAAATGCTTAAAGAGTCCTGCGATTGCCTCTATAAAGCCGTTATATATTCCGAGGACAACCGCCACCGTTCCACCCGAAAAGCCGGGTATTATACAAGCAATACCCATTACAGCGCCTTTGAGTACGTTTATGAAAAAATTTTTAGTCTTTTCGTTTTTTGTCTTTTCTTCCATAACGAATTATAACGCCGATGCGCCTCCCATATTTTGGTTGATTATAACAGATTTTTTTTCAAATGTAAAACGATTAATTATATTACGAGCGCAGTTGCAAGAGTCATAAATAACGGCAACGTAATTACAGACAACAAGGTTGACGACATTATACATTCGCTTGCGACCGTTTTATCCCCGTCAAAGCGTTCCGCAAAAGCAAGGGCAGTCGCAGCCGAAGGCGTTGCGGACATTACGACCATGGCAAGTACGAGTGCAAGTCCTACGTCCAACCACAGGTCGAGCAGTAACATTATGCCGAACGTAATAAGCGGTACGATAAGAAGTTTAATAATTAACGAAGCGTACATATATTTACTTCGGAATATAGGTTTGATTTTCATATCTGCTATACGAATGCCGAGTATGCACATTGACACGGGTACGCAGATATTGTAAAGATAGGTGATGAGCGAACTTACCTGAGTGATTTCGAAGTTTCCTATTACGATAGGTTCGAGAAGCGAAAATCCGGTAAGCGTGAATGGAAGTGAGAATAACGTAGCTACCGTGCAGGGATTAAGAAGCGCTTTTCTTACCATTACGCTTTTCTTTTCGCCACTAGTATAAAGCCCTACGCCGAGAGTCCAATTCAGAAGGTTGAATATTACGTTAAAAAGAGAAACGTATAGCATGGCTTCGCTCATTGCTATATCTACACCACCCGCAAACGTTTCACAGTATTTTACTCCTAATTGTGTAATCGGTATTCCGAGAAATCCGCAGTTTGAAAAGATTGCAGAAAAGGATGCCGCCGCCTTCTTGCCCTGCTCTTCGCTTTTTCTGAATATAATCTTAACGCAAACGTATGCCAAAAAGTGAATAAACAACGATATAAGCAGGCATATGAGAATTTTGACGGGCGTGACGAGGGTTATATCCACCGTCATCATGCAGTAGATTATCAAAGCAGGCGTACCGATATAGATTAATACGCTTGATAAATCCTTTGCTCCCGTATCCGAAATAAGCTTTACTTTACGCAGAATAAAACCGGGTATCAGCAAAGCTATTAGAACTGCTATGCCTAAAAACGTAGATAAAAAATACATTAAGCCTTTTTCCTCAAAATGTCGTAAGCTGAAAGTTTAACGTCCGTCTTTATGCGAATGGAAGCCTGCACCTTATCCGCGACGGTTATCGCACACCCCTGCTCGTCCGTCATTTCTGTTACCGTTATCGTTTTTCCAAAGGATTCGGTAGGAGAAAGAACTTCCAATTCGTCGCCTACCGCAAAGCGGTTACGCATTTCCACCGTCGCCCAATCGCCTGAATAGTTTTTCACAACGGCAATAAAATTATGTGACGCGGTGGGTTTGCTTTCGCCCGTATTTCCTCCTCTTTCATTAAAGAAGAACCCCGTAGTATATCCTCTATGGCTGATTTTTTCCGTTTCGGCAAGAAGATCGGGATTAAACGGCTTACCGCTTTCCATATCGTCAAGGGCGCGACGGTAGGCGTTGACTACGCCCGCAACGTAATATTCGCTCTTTATTCTGCCTTCTATTTTCAGCGAAGCTACGCCTGCGTCACGAAGCTTGTCAAGGTGCTGTAACATGCGGAGGTCTTTGCTTGAAAGAAGATACGTTCCTCTTTCGTCCTCCTCTATAACCAGCTTTTCGTTTCTCGACTTCTCTACGAGGTCGTATTCCCATCTGCAACACTGTACGCACTCGCCTTTGTTGCCTGCGCGTTCGGTAAAATAGGATGAAAGCAGACAGCGTCCCGAATACGCTATGCACATTGCGCCGTGAACGAACGCTTCCAGCTCCACGTCTTCAGGGAGTGCGTCACGAATCTTGCGAATATCTTTAAGAGAGGTTTCCCTTGCAAGTATTATGCGTTTCGCGCCCAGACTCGCCCACGCCTTAGCAGCCGACGAGTTGGTTACGTTAGCCTGAGTGCTGACGTGAAGATCGAGGTTACTGTTTTCTCTGAACGTAGTAAAAACACCGAGGTCGCTGATAATTACTCCGTCCACTCCGATTTTCTCCAGCGTTTTAGCATACTCCGGAAGATACGGCAGGTCGCTGTCGTCAGCGTAAATATTAACGGTAACGTACAGTTTTTTGCCGAGAGAATGAACGTACTCGGTTGCCTCCCGAAGTTCCTCTTCGGAAAAATTATCAGCATAAGCGCGAAGTCCGAACCGTTTCCCTGCCAGATATACCGCATCCGCTCCGTAGAGAAGCGCGGTTTTCAGTTTATTCATATTGCCCGCAGGCGCAAGTAATTCCATTTCTTTTTCCTTGGTTATACCTTAATTGACAAACTCATTCCGTCACCGACGGGAAGAATAGACGTTACGAGCTTGGGTGAGGACGTCACGTCGCGCATGAATATCGCAAGTCTATCCGCTATGGTTTTTTTGCTTTTAGGCACTTCTCGTCCACCGCTCATGCGTTCCGAATACAGTACGTTATCACAAAGAAGCAGTCCGCCCTTAGGCAAAAGGTTGATAAGATAGGGCAGAAATTCATAATATCTTCCCTTCGGTCCGTCCAAAAAAATCATATCAAATTCGCCTTCTATCATGGGAATTACGTCGGACGCGTCGCCGGATAATATACGCACTCTGTCGGATACACCGTACTTTTTGAAGTTACGCCTTGCCTTTTCCAGCGCAACTTCGTCAAAGTCAACGGTATATAAATGCGCCTGACTATTCAGTAGCATTATAAGTCCGCTGTAACCTATCGCAGTACCTATTTCAAGTATGCGATTTGGGCGGAGCGCGAGCGTAAGCGCTTTAAGGAGTTGCGCTCCCGTGTCGCTTACGATAGGTGCGCCGAACTTTTCCGCTTGCGCTTTAACTTCCTCCACTCCGGGCGGTTGTCCGTTATTAAGAAGCTGGAGAAGGTATTCTTCCGTTTGTCCGTATTCGTAAAAACTCATTAGCTTTCGGTGATTATGGGCAGAATCATAGGACTTCTGCGCGTTTCCTTGAACAGGAACGATTTGACCTCTTTTCTTACTACGCTTTTATAGACCGTAAAGTCTTCAAGCTGTTTGAGATCCATTTTACCGCTTGCGCGGAGTACTACCTGTTTTGCATTTTCAAGTAGCTCTTCCGCATCCTCGGCATACACAAAACCACGACTGACGAGATCGACGCTCGTAACTTCGCCCGACTTTCTGTCCAGCCCGATTACGATAATAAATAAGCCTTCCTCTGCAAGGTGCTTTCGGTCGCGCAGTACCGAGCTACCTACGTCGCCTACGCCAAGACCGTCCACGAGGAGCATACCTGCAGGAACATTATCTCCGAGGGAAATGGAGCGCTTTTTAACGAGCGCCTGATTGCCTACGTCGGGAACGATAATGCACGAGGACGGCATACCCATCTTCATTGCGAGCTCGGCGTGTTTTTTCTGGTGACGGTGTTCGCCGTGCACGGGCATAAAGAATTTGGGCTTAATAAGCGAATGAATAAGCTTTAACTCTTCTTGATAAGCGTGTCCGGAAACGTGTACTTCGGCAAGTGATTCGTAAATTACTCTACATCCGTGACGGTAAAGATTGTTAATTACGTTATATACCATTCTCTCATTGCCGGGTATTGGCGAAGCGGATATGATAACGGTGTCGTTATAGCCCAGCTTGACCTTAGCCATTTCGTCGCTAGCCATACGGGTAAGCGCGCTCATAGGCTCGCCCTGACTGCCCGTCGTGATTATTACGAGTTCTTTGTCGGGGACGTTCTTGATCTTGTCAATATCAACGATCATGTCTTCCGAGTAACGAAGCTCGCCTATACGCGCGGCGGCTTGGGCTACGTTTATCATACTTCGTCCGCAAAACGCCACCTTGCGCTTGTATCTTACCGCAAGGTCGATAATCTGTTGCAATCGATGAATATTCGAAGCAAAAGTAGCAATAAAGATACGGCGCTCGGTGTTATCTGCAAAGATATTATTAAAGGACGCGCCCACCGTGGACTCACTTATAGACGAACCCACGCGTTCGATATTCGTGCTTTCGGCAAGCAGGAGAAGAACTCCTCTGTTGCCTATCTCCGCAATGCGTTGAAGGTCGATTACGTTGCCGTCAATTGGAGTGTAATCCACCTTAAAGTCGCCGGTATGAAATACCACGCCGGCAGGAGTAGTGATTGCAAGCGCGCAACTGCCCGCTATGGAATGCGAAACGTTGACGAACTCTACTTTAAAACAGCCGAACTGAACGGTACTGCCCGGTTTGACTATATTGAGATTGGTGTTTTCGACTTTCTGTTCGCGCAGTTTTGCCTCTACGAGCGCAAGCGTAATCTTCGTACCGTACACGGGTACGTTGAGGTCTTTGAGTACGTATGGAAGCGCGCCGATATGGTCCTCGTGACCGTGAGTCAGGACTATACCTCTGACGCGATCCTTGTTCGCGATAAGATAGGAAACGTCCGGAATGACGAGATCTACTCCGGGCATGTCTACGTTAGGAAAAGAAGAACCGCAATCGATGACGAGTATATCGCCGGCAAATTCGAGCGCGGTCATATTTTTGCCTATCTCACCGACGCCTCCCAAAAATGAAACTTTGAGTGCAGGCGTATCAGATCGTGATTTTTGCAAAATTGCCTCCGCATATATTTATTTGTTATGTATCTCCGCTCTCGGCGGTTTAGTTTCGTTAGTTTCTACGGTTGATTATACTATAATTTACAGATATTTACAACTTTATTTCCGCGAAAAGACGAAAAATATTTGTCGTATTTTCCGAGTTTACAAGGTTGACTCCGCTTAAGAGCGGATTGACGGTAAAATCTCTGCCTATAATATTCCCCCTCGACGAAAAAGGCACGTATTGACCGGGCAGTACGATACACCGCGTTAAGTTTGCCGAGCTTGGAATTACCGCTCCATCGCCTATTATGCAGTCTTTAACTCTACCGCTGACAAGCGCTGAACTCGATATAAGACTGCTACCCAGCCTACGGTTGCGGTTTTTATCCAAGCGCCGAGCTTCGGGATAGTATTTTCGCATTAAGTCGAAATTAGCGGTGTAATAAGATTCTATATCGCGCACCCTCTTGTTATAACCTTCTGATTTAAAGTATAAAGTTTTTGCTCCCATTAGAAGCGCTTCGGAGGCAAGGTCGCACGCCGAGCCGTGAGCGTTCGAAACGTAGCCAAGCACCTCGGCGCTGATTATATACGTTCCGCTATGTCTACCGCTTGCCGTCGATTCAATCATAAGCAACGTTTCTTCATCAAACTCCGGTAAAACCAGCGCGCTTAGGTTGAGGAGCATGGGATCGACCACGATTATTCTTTCATTATCGGATAACAGATCTCGCAGGTTATAGTTTGGATAACGAAGAATATGGATTTTTAAGTCGAGATAACCGCGCGCGTATTCTTCTACTGCACCCGAGTTTTCACCAACAATTAAAAACAAGTCCTTAATTCCCGCAAGAAAAAGTCGGCTAACGGCGTAATCGAGTATGGGACGATTAGCCACCGGGAGCAAACAATCGGGCTTATAATAGCTGAGTGGCATTAGACTTTTTTGCGCAGAGAGGGCGAAAATTACGGCTTTCATAACCGTTAGTATTGCACTAAATGGAAAATATTATACAAAAAAGTGTTGCTCGTTTACTAAGCAACCCTTTGATTTATTTCTTGAACTTGTTGAATTTTGCAGCCAATGCAGAAAGCTTATCGTCCAGATTGTTTTCTCGTCTGTCCTTGCCGTTTCTATTATCTCGTCTACGATCGTTAGTCTTCTGTCCTTTAAGCTGTCTCGTTCTGCGAGGCGCGCCAAGCTGCACGGCTCCGCTTGCCTGTTTCATAGACAGGGATATTCTTCCGCGCTTTACGTCTACGCCGAGAACTTTGACGCGAACGTGCTGACCTACCGAAAGTACGTCGCTCGGAGCGGAGATATAGCCGTCGGTAATTTCGCTGACGTGCACGAGTCCGTCCTGATGAACGCCGATATCCACGAATACGCCAAAATCAATAACGTTGCGTACTACACCGCCGAGTTCCATACCCTCTTTTAAGTCTTCAAGTGAAAGGAGGTCGGAACGCAAAACGGGCATAGGCAGGTCTTCACGGATATCGCGACCGGGGCGCATTACGTCCTCCACTATATCACGGAGAGTGATCTCACCAACACCTATTTCTTCGGCTACCTTGCCGTAGCCTTCAGCTTCTACTTTACTCTTTAAACCACCGAGGTTGGAGTGGAGAATGTCGGAAGAGGTGTAGCCGTAGCGCGCAAGCAGTTTGCCGAGCGCTTCGTAGCTTTCGGGGTGTACCGCCGTAGCGTCGTAAGGATTCGATCCGCCTAAAATGCGGAGGAAGCCTGCGCACTGCTCGTAAGCTTTCGGCCCGAGCTTAGATACTTTAAGCAATTCCGCTCTGTCGGTAAAAAGCTTGGTTTTACGGTACTCGGCTATGTTTTTGGAAACGGTCGAATTAAGTCCCGCAACGTAGGAAAGTAAGCTGGGCGACGCCGTATTGAGGTCTACGCCTACCGAGTTTACGCAGTCCTCTACCACTCCGCCGAGAACTTCGTCCAGTCGCTTATGGGGCATATCGTGCTGGTACTGTCCTACGCCTATGCTCTTTACGTCTATCTTTATGAGCTCAGCAAGCGGATCTTGAAGTCTGCGCGCTATGGATATTGCGCTTCTGACTTCCACGCCATAGTCGGGGAATTCTTCCGTGCCGAGTTTGGACGCAGAATAAACGGACGCGCCCGCTTCGTTTACCATTGCGTACATAACCTCTCTGTCAAGTTCGGGCAGTAGCTCTGCTATAAAGATTTCCGTTTCCTTGCTTGCGGTGCCGTTACCGATAGCAATTACGTCGACTTTAAAGCGCTTTACTACGTCTTTTACTATTCGCGCCGACTCAAACTTTTGATTATGCGGAGGCGTGGGCATTATTACGCCGTGCCAGAGATGGTTGCCCGACGTATCGATTACGGCAAGTTTGCAACCGGTACGGTACGCAGGATCTACGCCGAGAATTATCTTGTTTTTGAGAGGGGGTTGCATAAGAAGAGGCTTTAAGTTGTTTTCAAACGCCTTAATAGCCGACTCCTCAGCGCGCTCCGTGATACAACTACGAAGTTCTCTTTCAAGCGCGGGGAAAATAAGCCGATAGAACGAATCCGCGCCTGCCGTTTTAATAAACTCCGAGTACGCTCCGCCCTCTTTTACCGCGTACGCGTATACTTTTTCAAGGCAAGCTTCCTCATCGCAGGAAACGGTGACTTTTAAGCAGTCCTCCTTTTCGCCTCGATTGAGAGCTAGTATACGGTGCGAAGGAATTTTGCTAACCGGTTCGGAGTATTCGAGATACATCTCGTAAGTCGGGAGTTTGTCTTCGGGCGCACCATTCGCCTTTTCCGAGGAAACGACACCGTTCTGTCCGATAAATTCACGCAAGCTCTTACGAAGGTCTGCGCTATCCGAGATATACTCGGCTATAATGTCGCTAGCGCCTGCCAACGCGTCATTAGCTGTTTCCACACCTTTTTCCGCATTGATGTAGGCAGATGCTATCGTTTCAAGGTCGCCTACCGCTTCTTGCGCAAAAATCGCATCGGCAAGAGGCGTTAAGCCCTTTTCCATAGCAACGCTGGCGCGCGTCTTTCTCTTCTGCTTGTAAGGACGATATATGTCCTCGACTTCGGCGAGCGTTACTGCCGTAGCGAGAGCGATTGCAAGCTCATCCGTCCACTTGCCTTGCTCCATAATTGAAGCGGCGACTTCTTCCTTGCGCTTTTCAAGGTTGCGCAGATAGTTAAGTCTGTCGGCAAAGTCACGGATTAGTTCGTCCGTTTGAGCGCCGTGCATTTCTTTACGATAACGCGCTATAAAAGGAATAGTATTGCCGTCGTCGATAAGGTCGACGATATTACCTGCATATTTGGGGTTAATGCCGAATTCATCGGCGAGTTTTGCTTTTATATCCATAGGGAGATAATACCATATTTATGAAAATTTTTCAAATAATTTGAAATAGCTGTTTGGTTAAAATCAGATTAAGAAACTAAGGCTCTACTCCTGAATTTTTTCCGAATTGCTTTCTGCTTGATTCTTTTCGGAAGATTGTAGCGCAGGTTCTTCCACTTGCTTGCGCCTAAACGGCCTCAGAAAATCCGGTTTTAGTTCGCTGATGAGTATTGCGCCGAAAACTATCACGAAGCCAACGATCAGAGGCGCGGTAAGCTGTTCGTCACCGAGAATCACGCTGAATATAACTCCGAAAACCGCTTCAAGACTGAGTATAATGGAGGATTGGTTGGCAGTCGTGAATTTCTGACCGAAGATCTGAGCAAATTGCGCAAACAGCGTACATACGACGGTAAGATATATTATTTTACCTATCTGTTCGGCGTTTAACGCATAGCCCTCTATTCCCGTTTTTGGTAGTTCGAAAATCAGAGAAACGATTGCGTGAATTATTCCCACCATAAAAAGCTCCATTACGAGCAGTCTTATGCTGTCGCTTCCTTTTTCCTGAAATCTTGATATGAGAATGATCTGAAAGCCGTAAAATACCGCGCAAAGGAGGGTGAGTGCATCACCGAGAAACATATTCGAGCCGTTAGAATTATCGCCGGAAAGCGCTATAAAGCCTATGCCGACTATACACAGAACTGCCGAGATTACGTTATGGCTTTTAGGACGTTTGCGAAAAAACAGCCACACGAGAAACGGGCACATTACGCAATACGAGGAAGTAAGAAAGGCGTTTCTTGCCGGTGTGGTAAACATTAAGCCTACGGTCTGCACTAAATACGCCGTAGCAACCACTGCTCCGAGAAGCATTCCGCGAAGAAGTGTTTTTCTGTCCATGGTTATCATTTTCTTTATAAATACAAGAGCAAGCACGAACGAAGCTATTAAAAAACGTAGCGCTATTATATACATGGGAGGCGTGCTTTCCATCGTCTGCTTGAGTATAACGAAAGACGTCCCCCACGCAATGGTTGCGCCGAGAAGCAATGCCTGTCCAAGTAAATTTAATCCGACCGATTTTTTCATACCGCAAGCATTATAAGATATTTTTTAGTTTATTGCAAGCGGATAGAGTAAAATTAACTGACTTTTAACCATTAACTGCGATTTTTAGCGAAAAATATCGAAAACAATTGACTTATATTCTTGATTATGATATTTTCTTTATATGGAGGAAAATTATGAAATTACAACAAAAACTCATCATTACTGCAATATCGGTAGCAGTGGCTTTACTTGCCTTTATTCTAGTGCCGATATTATGGCCCGCGGACGTTAGCGCGGCAGGCACGGTATTCGCAATGCTTCCGCCCGTAATCGCTATCGTCCTCGCGCTCGTCACTAAAGAAGTGTATTTCTCTCTGTTTGTCGGAATTATTTCCGGAGCTTTGATTTATTCACGCTTCAACTTCCTTACTACTATAGACACTACGGTATCCGCTTTTACAGGTAGTATAGGAAACGCTTATAATATAGGTATTCTCATATTCCTCGTTATACTCGGTATTATGGTTATACTTATGAATAAAGCGGGCGGTTCAAGAGCTTACGGCGAGTGGGCTATTAAGCGTATTAAGACTAAAAAAGGTGCGCTTCTGTCTACTTTCGGTCTTGGAGCTCTCATCTTTATCGACGACTACTTTAACTGCCTTACCGTCGGTAATATTATGCGTCCCGTTACGGACAAGCATAAAGTAAGTCGTTCTAAACTTGCTTATATTATAGATGCTACGGCTGCGCCTATTTGCATTATTGCGCCGATATCAAGCTGGGCTGCTGCGGTAACAGGCGTACTCGCAGAAATAGGCAATTCGGATATAAACGGATTTGCAACCTTCCTGCAGAGTATACCTTTCAATTTCTATGCTATTCTCACTATTGTTACTATCGTAACTATGACCATACTTCGTATGGATTATGGTTCGATGAAAAGACACGAGAAAAACGCAGAAGAATTGGGCGATTTATTCACTGAAGGCGACAGACCTTACGATGAATCCGTAGGCGAATATAACCCCAAAGGTAAAGTTATTGACCTTATAATTCCCGTCGTAGTTCTTATCGTAGGTTGTATTTTCGGTATGCTTTACTCCGGCGGTATTACCACGGGCGAAAACGTTATCGACGCATTTGCTAACTGCGACGCCTCGGTAGGTTTGGTTATAGGCTCTGCAATCGGCCTTATTTTCACTATCATATTCTATCTCCTTCGCGGAGTTCTTACCTTTAAGGAAATGCTTGCCGCTATTCCCGAAGGCTTCAAAGCTATGGTGCCTGCAATACTCATTCTTTGCTTTGCTTGGACGCTTTGCTCTATAACTGGAGATTTCCTTAACGCTTCTGCTTGCGTTGAGCCGATCATCTCCAATCCTTATATCGGCAAATTCCTGCCTGCTGTATTCTTCTTGCTTGCCCTCGGTATTGCGTTTGCAACCGGTACGAGCTGGGGTACGTTCGGAATGCTTCTTCTGTTCGTAATTCCTACTAGCGGTGGTTTAACTCCTGAGCTTCTCGTTGCAGTTTCCGCTACTATGGCAGGCGCTGTTTGCGGTGACCACATCTCCCCCATTTCGGACACTACGATTATGGCAAGCGCAGGTGCACAATGCAACCATATCAACCACGTTAAGACACAAATTCCTTATGCGCTTACAGTTGCAGGCGTATCGCTGATATGTTACTTAATCGCAGGCTTCCTGCCCTACTGGTTCGTTATGCTTCCGCTCAGTATTGCTCTTATGATCGGCACGCTGATTTTACTTAAAATACTTTTGGACAAGCGCAACGGCAAACAACTTGCCGTTAAGGAGGGCGATACCGCTACTGCTGAAGAAGTAGCGCCCGAAGCTTCCGAAGAAACCGAAATCACTGAAAATTAATTAGCAGAGAATTTGAAAGACTGCCCGTTGTTTCAGCGAAGCAGTCTTTTATTTTGTGAAAGAAAAGATCCGTTACTTTCAATGTATTTTTCCTTGTCCCAATATACCTGTTAAATCTACTTATTCTTTGCAATGACGTAAAAACAAGAAAATAAATGCATAGCAAAAACGCATTACGAATTCGTAATGCGTTTTTTGGTACACCTTCGGGGGCTCGAACCCCGGACACCCTGATTAAGAGTCAGGTGCTCTACCAACTGAGCTAAAGGTGCCTATGGAGCGGAAGACGAGACTCGAACTCGCGACATCCACCTTGGCAAAGTG
>JAFTMM010000096.1 GCA_017452405.1 Clostridia bacterium
GTTCGGTAGAGCTGAGCGCAGTCGCGTAATTGCCTATGACTGCGAGAGGAGTTTTAAGCTCGTGCGATACGTTGGTTATAAAGTCCGTATTCATTATTCGGCTACGGCCGAGTTCCTCCGCAATCTTGTTCAAGCTCACTTTAATCTGATCGTATTCATCGTAAAATCCGTAGTCGTGAAGGGGCTTAAGCCTGACGGTGAAATCGCCTTTAGCTATTTTTCCGCAAGCGTACTGAATGTCACGCAACGGCTTTTCAATCATAAGCCGTCTGCGGAGCTGTTCAATCAAAACGCAGGCAAGCGCAATAACGATTATTATCCCGATTATAGTGATCGATATGAGTATCTTATTGCCACTCGTCGCTTCATTTACTGCGCTGTATACTAGTACGGCGCTCATAGCGGTCACCGTTACGGGCAAGAACAGTGCAAGAAAGCCGACAGCGGACGAGCGGAATTTATTCGGCTTCTTCATTTGAGTACCGCCTTATAGCCCAGCCCGTGTACGGTCACAATCTCGAATCCGTCGCACTTTGACGTCTTTTCGCGTATTTTAGCCATATAGACGTCTACCGTCCGCGAAGTAGCGGAGGAGTCGTAATCCCAAAATTCGTTCATTAGCTGGGAACGCGTAAACGTACGCTTAGGATTGGATAAGAACTTAAAGAGTATCTCGAACTCGCGCGCCGACAGCGCAAGCTGTTCGCCGTCAACGTACCCCGCGACCTCGGTCTTGTCCATAACGAGATTACCGACGGTTAGCTTCTTGCTTTTCTCTATGCCCGCTCTGCGCAGAAGAGCGCCTACGCGCAAGATAAGCAGATCCATATCGAAGGGCTTGACTACGTAATCGTCAATACCGATTCTATAACCGAGTTGTTTGGACGGTTTATCGTCACGCGCGGTCATAAAGACGATAGGCGTAGCTTCGTCAGTCTTACGCACGTTTTCTGCCAGCGTAAAACCGTCCATGACCGGCATCATAACGTCTGTAAGAATAAGGTCGAAGCGCTTGTTTTCCAACGCAGATAAAGCTTCCTCGCCGTTAAAACACACAGTAACGCCGTAGCCGTTAGATTTTAATTCCGCGCTTACAAGTTTGTTGAGCGCGAGATCGTCTTCGACAACCAGAATATCTGCCATACTTCTCCTCCTTACTTCTCTTTTGAACATTATAGTTCCAAGCAATTAACTAAATATGAAAAAATTGTTAAAGATTTGTAAAACTTCGTTCATTATACCACTTCTCCCAACCGTATGCAAGAAGTTGACAATAATTGCTCAAAAGACTTATAATACATACATGATAATTGATTTTCATGCACATTGCTATCCCGATTCTTTGTCGCACAAAGCGGTTTATTCCATAGACGACGATTGGAAAGACGAATTTTCGGAGGGAACGTATAGGGGGCTTAAAAAGGGTATGGCGGAAGTGGGAATTGACAAAGCAGTAGTACTTCCCGTATGTCACAAGCCCGACCACGAGGACGTAATCAACGGCTTCGTGTTTGAGCTAACTTTAAAAGACGACAGCCTAATTCCGTTTGCATCCGTTCATCCCGATACGGTAGGCGCGACCGGACTCGTTTATGAATATGCAAAGAAAGGGATAAAGGGTATAAAATTCCATCCGCCTCTTCAACGCTTTGACATAGCAAGCGAAAAACTTCTGCCGATTTATAAGGCAATTAAGGACTGCGGACTTATTGCGGTGTTTCATTGCGGTAAAGTGGGCAGGGAACGCTCGGAACTAGATTTATTTCCTACCGACTTTGAAAAAATACTTCATCATTTAGGCGACAAGGTAGTACTTGCGCATATGGGCGGATACGGCATAAAGCGAGATGAATTGGACGTTCTTTACAACCTACCCGTATACGTCGGAACTTCGCTTTCTGCGCGTCAGTTCACGATAGACGAGTATACTGAAGCCATAGAAAAGATAGGCGCAGATCGACTGCTTTTTGGAAGCGACGTGCCTTGGGGGGATGTAAAACGTGAACTGGATTATCTCGCTCACGCCTGCGCTAATGTGAAAGATTGGGAAAAAATCACTTGTGAAAACGCAAAACGATTGCTGGGGATAAATTAAATTAAGCTTAAAGATTGTCCAAACCGCGCTATGACTTGACAAGCATAGGCGGTTTGTTATATTATTAAGTATATAAAATTTTCCAAAGGGGAAATATCATGAACGAAAAACAAATTTGGGTGCTTATCGTGCTTATTCTGTATATGGTAGGTATGGTAGCGATAGGATTCTTTTTTTCACGAAAGAAGCTGAATAACGCGCAGTACGTTCTCGGTGGCAGACAGCTCAATCCGTGGGTAACGGCAATGAGTGCGCAGGCGTCGGATATGAGCGGTTGGCTCCTTACAGGCTTGCCCGGTCTAGCATATCTGACAGCAATCGGAATGTATAACGGACAGGAAGCGGTATATACTGCAATCGGACTTCTTATAGGCACAGGTTTAAATTGGGCGCTTACCGCACGCAGACTTAGACTCTATACTGAAATAAGCTCTGACTCGCTTACCGTTCCAAGCTATCTCAACAATCGATTTAAGGACAAACGTAGCATTATACGTATGATTGCTGCACTTATCATCTGCGTATTCTTTACCGTATACGCAGCGTCTATGTTCTCGGCAAGCGCAAAGCTGTTTAACTCCATATTCGGTCTTGAATATTTGGTTGCGCTGATCATAAGCGTAGTAATTATCGTAGCTTACGTTATGCTCGGAGGCTTCCTTGCAGTATCCTGGACGGATATGTTCCAAGGCATACTTATGTTCTTTGCGCTCCTTATAATTCCTTTCGTATGCCTCGGCAATCTAAACGAAACCGGATTTGCGGACGCGGGTGAACTTCTCGGTAAAGCATTCAGTATCTTTGATTTCGGCGACGGAACCGAAAAGATAGGTTGGGTAACGGTAGCGACAGGTCTGGGTTGGGGACTCGGCTACTTCGGTATGCCTCATATCAACACCCGTTTTATGGCAATAAAAAGCGAAAAGGAAGTTAAGCCCGCCGCTATTATTGCAATGATTTGGGTAACTATTACGCTTGCATGTGCTATTATTATCGGCGTGCTTGGTAATACGATAGTCCCCGGGCTTGATGATCAAGAAAACGTATTCAATAAGGTGGTAATGAAGTTATTTGCAGGGCCTCTTGCTGGTATACTGCTCGCAGCTGTGCTTGCAGCTATTATGAGTACGGCAGACAGTCAGCTTCTGGTTGCTTCTTCGTCGGTAAGTAACGACGTATACGCAATAATTAAAAAGTACGTAACTAAGAAAGACTGCACAGATAAAGAACTTATGATAGTATCCCGTATTACCGTAGGTGTACTTGCTGTGCTCGGCTTCGTTTTTGCGTTTGATCCCGAAAGCTCGGTTTTTGATCTCGTATCCTACGCATGGGGCGGACTCGGCGCGACCTTCGGTCCGATTATGCTTTTCTCGCTGTATGCAAGATGCCTGAACAAATACGGCGCAATTTCTTCCATGATAGTTGGCGCGGCTACGACCATAGTATTCAAGTACGGTCTTTCTCAGCTCGGCGGATTCTGGCAGATTTATGAAATCATACCCGGATTTATCCTCGCTACTGCCGTACTTTTCATCGTCAGCCTTCTGACGAACAAGTGCGTTCCTCGTGAAGACAAACTTGAAATGAATAGCGAGTTTGACGAAATGCTCCGTAGACTTAGAAACAAAGAAATTGGAGTCAGCGCACCCGCAGAAGAAACTCCTGCAAACGAAGAATAATATGACGGAAATATTAAAACGCAATATTGACACCGCTATCGGCAGAGAAAAAGCCGACGTGGTCATTAAGAACGCAAACGTAGTGGACGTTTTCAACGGA
>JAFTMM010000097.1 GCA_017452405.1 Clostridia bacterium
ACCTATCTTACTCGGAGTAACGAACTTAAGCGTATGCTTAGAAAACTAAGGGGAAACGGAGGCATTAAATGAGCGACGACGTAAAAACGACCTCTCCTCAGGAAAAAATTTTGACGGATAAAATCCAGAAAGAACTCACAAAACTCGTGATGGTAGGCAAACAGCGCGGTTCACTTACCTATGACGAAGTGGGTGAAAAAATCGTAGTTGGTTGCGAGGCTACCGCCGATCAGATCGACGAAGTTATCCGCATACTCACCGAACAGCACGGTATCGAAATCAAAGACACTATGATTGAGCCGGCTAAGGACGACTCGATTGAAAAACTGCTTACCGACACTACCATTTCGTCGGACGATCCTGTTAAGGTGTATCTTAAAGATATCGGTAAAGTACCGCTTTTGTCGGGTGACGACGAGATTATTCTCGCGCAGAGAATGGCGGACGGCGACGAATACGCTAAATCCAGACTGTCCGAAGCCAACCTTCGTCTTGTAGTTTCAATCGCTAAGCGTTACGTAGGACGCGGTATGCTTTTCCTTGATCTTATTCAGGAGGGCAACCTCGGCCTTATGAAAGCTGTTGAAAAGTTTGACTATACTAAAGGCTTCCGTTTCTCAACCTACGCTACGTGGTGGATAAGGCAGGCAATTACGCGCGCTATTGCAGATCAAGCGCATACTATTCGTATTCCCGTTCACATGGTGGAAACGATTAATAAGCTCACCAGAACTACCCGATTCCTCGTGCAGGAGCTCGGTCGCGATCCCAAGCCTTCGGAAATAGCTAAAGAAATGGGTATAACCGAAGAAAAGGTTTGCGAAATACAGAAAATTGCGCAGGACCCCGTTTCGCTTGAAACGCCAATCGGCGAGGAGGAGGACAGCCACCTCGGAGACTTCCTTGAGGACGCGCACGCTACGAGTCCGCAGGAACAGGTGTCGGGTACGCTCCTTAAAGAAGAGCTTATGAGCGTGCTTGAAACGCTTACTCCGAGAGAGCAAGCCGTTATACGTCTCCGTTACGGAATTGACGGTTCTCACCCTCGTACGTTGGAAGAAGTTGGCAAACGATTCGGCGTTACGAGAGAGCGTATCAGACAGATAGAAGCTAAAGCGCTCAGAAAGCTCCGTAATCCGGCAAGAAGCAAACGCCTTAAGAGCTATTATTCCGAAAGTTGAGATTTCAAGAAATAATTTCATGCGTGCAGGCTTGTGACACTCTGCTAGAAGTCGGTTGTGATCACGCTAAGCTCACCGAGCTTGCGCTCCGAAAAGGCGTATGCAAAAGAGCAATCGCATCCGATATTTCTACGCTTTGCCTTGAAAAAGCAAAGGCTACGTTATGCGGTTATAACTGCGTGGAATACTCGGTCTGCGACGGTATACCCGCAAATACAAACGCGGACTGCATACTTATTTGCGGAATGGGTGGACATACGATCCGCGATATCCTGTCGCGTTATGACGGTAACGCTACGCTCGTGTTGTCACCTCAATCACACGCCGAACTTGTTCGAGGGTTTTTGAATGAAAACGGCTATGCGATAAATCTTGACAGATGTTTTGAGAGCGCTGGGAAATTTTACGACGTTATCCGCGCCGAAAATGGCGAGCGAAAGCTGAGCGCTATGCAAATAAAATATGGCGCCGACTATAAAACGCATAACGTCGCATTGAAAAAAAGACTGCTTCGCGTGCTGGAAAATTTGCGCGGAGGTGGAGAAGCTAACGCCGAAAGGATTGCCGAAATCGAGGAGGTACTCGCATGGCAAAAATAAAAGATATTTTATCACTCATGCGCGAATTTGCTCCCGAAAGCGCAACCGAACCGGGTTTTGACGACAACGTAGGACTAATAATCGGCTCGGAAAACGGCGAAACGAACAAAGTCGTTCTCTGCCTTGACTGCACTGAAACGGTAGTGAACGAAGCGCAGTCAACGGGCGCAAAACTCATTATTTCTCACCATCCGGCTATATTTCGTGGCGTTAGAAAGATTACTGACGAAGATCCAACGGGTAGAATGGTGCTTGCGTCGACGCGTAGCGATATCACCGTTTATAGCGCGCATACCAATCTTGATTTTTGCAAGGGCGGTATAAATGATTACGTCGCTGACCTTATGGGGTTGTCGAACGTTAAGCCAATGGAAATGGTGGACGGCATTTGCGTAGGCAGAATAGGCAAGCGTAATCCGATATCTCTTTCTGCGTTTGTAAAAGAATTGTCTGAAAAATTCGACGATTCATACGTTTGCGTAACCGATAACGGTAATGAAAAGATTGAAAACGTAGCCGTTGTTAACGGCGGTGGCGGTGATATTAATTTTATTAATAAAGCAATCCAGCTCGGAGCGGATTGTTACGTAACGGCAGATATGTCGCATCACGTAAGGCTTTACGCTTCTCAGAGCGGTTTTCCCGTCGTTATAATGCAACATTATACGATGGAAGCAATATACATTAGTGAATTAGCCAAGCGACTTAGCGCTATGGCAATGGAGCGGAACTTGTGCGTAGATTTTATTGTCAGCAAGAGTGAACGTAATCCGGTAAAGCAGGAGGTTTTATGACTGAAAAATTTGAAAAAATGATTGAATATCAAGCGCTCGATATGGAGCTTCGTAAGATAAATAGAGAATATAATAAGTTGCCCGAGAAGAAAAAACTTGACGTTGCTAGAAATAAGTTTGTAGAAGCAACTAATAAACTTGACGCAAATTCGGCAGAAGCTGAAACTCTTGGCGCAGAAGTAGAAAAAATTTACGCAGACTATAAAAACCTTATGGCTTCTTTTAATGAAATCGAGAAGAAGTATAACTCTGCCGAAAGCGACGAGGAAAAGGCCGGTTATCTTTCACGTTTTGAGTCGCTCCGTTCTAAAATTGAATCTTGCAAGGGTAAGATTGACGATCGTATCGAGCGTATTAAGCGTCTTACTCACGATTGTAAACAACAGCTTGCTTTAAAAAAGACTGTAAAGGAAGAGTACGACAAGCTGAAGGTCAAGCTCGAAGCGTTTAGAGAAAAAACTTCTCCCGACCGTAAGCGCATTGAGGATAAGCTTAAAGAGCTTGAACCGCAGATTGACGGAGCGATATTGACTACTTATAAAAGATTTAAGAGCGACGGAATTGCGCCCGTATTCGTGCCCGTAGTCGGAGATGACGAGAAAAGCTATTCCTGCATTTGCGGAATGCAACTCTCACAGACGAATAAGAGTGAACTGAAAAACAGATCGGTATCGCAATGCGAGACCTGTCGTAGACTTGTGTATTTGAAATAACGACCTGAATATAATAAAGTAAATTTACATTGCAATAAGTGAGGAATATTCAATGGTAAAAAAAGGAGTCATACTTTGTGGGGGACAAGGAACTAGATTTCTTCCGGCAACTAAAGCGTTGCCTAAGGAAATGCTTCCCGTAGTCGATACTCCCGTACTGCAATACATTGTGGACGAAATGATCGATAGCGGAATTAAAGAAATTTGCATCGTTATTTCGCCAGGTAAGGAAGAAATAGTGAGATATTTCTCCCCGAAAGGTAAGCTTGAAAAGTCGCTCAAAAAGAAAGGTGATGAAAAGGGACTCAACGCGCTCCGTAGAATAGGCAGAGGCGCAAAGTTCGTGTTCGTAGTACAGAAATTCCCCAAGGGAATGGCTGACGCATTACTTAAAGCTAAAGACTTTATAGGTAACGAGCCGTTCGTTCTTTCAACCGGCGACGATCTCGTAAAGGCAGACGTGCCTGTTTCCAAACAGCTTATTGATGCTTTTGACGGCGGGGCAAGGGCGGTTATAGGCGGTCAGACTGTAACAGAAGATAAAATACACTTATACGGTTGCGCTAAACTTGGCGGCAAGATGTTCGGAAACCAGCGCGCGCACGAATGTATAACGCTTGTTGAAAAACCGAAAAAAGAAGAAGCTCCCAGCCTCTTTGCGGCGCTAGGCAGATACGTACTTACTCCCGCAATTTTTGAAAAGATAGCAAAAATTACGCCTGATAAAAAAGGCGAGCTCCAAGTCACGGATGCGCTTAAACTTCTTTGTGATGAAGGCAACGTATGCGCGTACGACTTTGAAGGCCACAGATACGATATGGGAAGCAAGGCAGGCGCGGTAATAGCGACTTTAAGCTACGCTATGCACCATCCCGATACTGCAGAGGAAGTTTGCGAGTATATTAAGACTCTAAAAGGCTAAATATGTTTAATGCTTTGACTTTTGATGAAAAATTAATAGGCGCGGGCAAGTTCTCGCGCCTATTCTTCGCAGGTAGAAAACCCATATATGCTGACGGCGTGGACTATTTTCAGATAGTAGACGAAGATTTTAACGGAAAATTGCAAGGCAACGTATACCTTGCTTCCGTACTACTTGACGATAGAACTATCGATAACGTAATTGATCACGCGCTGTCGAATAAAGTGAAAGTAATAATTTCGGCGTGTCGTACTCTTGCGGAAGTGGGAACGTGCGACAAGCGTTATGGAGTCACGCCGATAGGTCTTGCGCATAAATTCGGACTGCTTGATAACGCATACGTAAGCGGATGCGTGTACGTCGATAAAGACGATATTGATCTGATCAATCAAAGCAAAGCAAAAATTATACTTACGCCCTCCACGTCTATGGGCTTAGGTGAGGGAATACCGCCTGCGCGCATGATGATGACGCTCGGTGCAACCGTACACCTCGGCACCGGTCTTGAAAATTATAATCCGGATGGCGACCTTAAATTTGAAATACGCTTGCTCAAACTTGCAGTAAGTGGCGCGCTTTGCAGTAAGGATGCAATTTCGGAAACGGATGCGAAAAAAATGTTGAAATATTCGTGATTTTCTCCCGATATTTTGTTGACAATTATTTTGAAATGTAGTATTATATCTAAGCTGTTCCGTGCGGTTGTGGCGGAATTGGCAGACGCGCAAGACTAAGGATCTTGTGGGCGACCGTGCAGGTTCAACTCCTGTCAACCGCACCAAAAAGACCATATATTGTGGTAAATGTTATAAAAAACCACTATATATGGTCTTTTTTTGTGCTTATTTTTCTTATTTGACTGAAAAAAGGTTAAGTTTGGGGAACATTTTGGGGAACAAATACTACTTTTTGCATCTCCGAATGCATGAAATCATCATCAAAGTGAGTATAAGTCCTACCGATTAAGCGCTCTGGACTGTCACCGAGCCAAATCTCAACAATCTCGCGACGTACGTATTGCTGGCAAACTGTTGAAAAAGTGTGTCTCAGTTCATACTGTGTTTTAGCAGGGAATATAAGTTTAAATACTTCGTTAAGATATGTAGTGCCTGATCGCGAAGGAGATAAATCAAGATTCTGCGCTTCTTCGGGTATAGGTATTTTCTTATATTCTATCTTGCCTTTTTTGCGTTTTGCATTACGTACTACGATAAAATCGCCTTCAACTTTTGCCGTGGCAACCTCGCATGGGCGCAGACCGCAAAAGAGCTGAAGATAATATGCTGATCTAAATTTATCAAAGCGAGGCTCTTTAAGCCTAAGGAGCAAGTACTGTACTTCATTTCGCGATAATGCGGATCTCGTCTCGCGTTCAGCTTTGATAAATTCTACGAATTGAACGGGATTGTTTGTTAAATCTCCATTTATAATGGCATATTTGAAGATTTGATTTAAAATTCCACGTATATCTTCGTAGGCTCGACCTTTGCCTTCAACCTGCTTCATTACTTCTACGAGTTTTGAACTTCTTATTTTGTCAATATCGTCTTTTTCAAGAATGGGTTTAATATACCTTGAGTAATAGCTGTAATAATTTTTATAAGTTCTTACAGCTATTTTTTTCTTGTAGATCGAGAACCATTCTTCGGCAATAAAGCAAAAATTTTTAGATGCTGATTTTTTTACTTGATTTTCCGAGATAGCTTCTTTTAGCATTTCAATAAATTTTCGCTTCGCTTCAACCGGATCTGTTGACGATGCAGAAACATTATAGCCGTTTCTGCGGTATCGAATTTCATAACAGAACGTTCCGCGCCCGGAAGGACGCTTTGTCGTGCGACATACGCAACCCTCTGCTATAAATTCT
>JAFTMM010000098.1 GCA_017452405.1 Clostridia bacterium
AAAATTTTTAAAACAATATAGTTTCGGGTATTGGAAACACTAAAGCAACGCAAATTATAAGCGCAGTATGTAATATTATACCTAAAATATTTATTGCTCTGAAATACCAGTGTTCGCTTTTTGTTTTGTGGCGGAAAATAAGCATGGCGACAAATCCACCGTAGGCACCGCCAATGATCGACATCAAAAGAAGAGCCTTTTCAGGTATTCGCCACGAGTTGTTTTGTGCTTTTACCTTATCAGCCCAATACGAACACAAGGTAATCAAAGAAAGCAAAACCAAATAACCGCCATAAACTGCTAGTATCAAAGTTTTTAAACTCATATTAACCTCACTAATTCACAAAACCTGAAGTAGATAAATATCTCTCACCAGTATCGGGAAGAAGTGCGACTATCGTCTTACCCGCACTTTCGGGACGTTTTGCGAGCTCTATTGCCGTCCAAGCCGAAGCGCCCGAAGAAATGCCGACGAGAATTCCTGCGGTTTTACCAAGAAGTTTAACTGCCGAATACGCATCCTCCGTAGTAACCGTAACCACTTCGTCATAAATTTTACTATTCAAAACTTCAGGAACGAAGCCTGCTCCTATACCCTGAATTTTATGCGAACCTGCTTTACCCTTGGATAATACCGGACTATCTGCGGGTTCAACGGCAATTACTTTTATATCGGATTTTTTTGATTTAAGATACTCTCCGACTCCGGTTATCGTACCACCCGTTCCTACGCCGGCGACGAAAATATCCACCTCCCCGTCCGTATCTTCAAAAATTTCGGGACCGGTGGTTTTAAAATGCGCCCTAGGATTTTCGGTATTTACAAACTGTCCGGGAATGAAACTATTCGGGATTTGAAGCGCAAGTTCTTCAGCTTTCGCGATTGCGCCTTTCATACCAAATCTTCCGTCGGTAAGCACAATTTCCGCGCCGTAAGCTTTCATGAGCAGACGTCTTTCAACGGACATAGTTTCGGGCATAACGATAATCGCACGATAACCTCTTACCGTAGCAACGGAGGCAAGACCGATTCCCGTATTTCCACTCGTCGGTTCAATAATAACCGAGCCTTTTTGAAGTTTTCCGTTTCTTTCGGCTTCATCAATCATAGCTTTTGCAACTCTGTCCTTTACAGAGCCTGCAGGATTAAAATACTCGAGCTTTACGAGAAGCCTTGCCTTTAATCCCAACTTCTCCTCCACTCTACTTAAACGCAAAAGCGGAGTTTTTCCAATTAATTGATCCACCGATGAATATATATTTGCCATGTTCAATACCTCGTTTCAAAATTATAGTACAGATTGTGGTACTTGTCAATAGTTTAACCAAAATCCCTCTTTTGCAAGCCTAAAAAGATATAAATATATGCGTAATTGTTATATAAATCGTAGTTTATATTACAAAATATCGAAAATTTATAAATAATTATCTTTTATTGTTGTTGATTAAATATGCCATTTGTTATATAATAACAGTATAAATTTCGAATCAAAGGAGTTAACTATGGATACGAACAAAAGACCGGACGATATGCAACGTATCACAACTTCCGAGCTTGCGCAAAAGTTTATTGACGAGCAGGTTAAAGACGTACGCGCGCAGGTTGGAGATAAAAAGGTACTTCTTGCTCTTTCCGGAGGCGTAGACAGTTCCGTCGTTGCGGCGCTTCTCATTAAAGCAATAGGCAAACACCTCGTTTGCGTTCACGTAAACCACGGCTTAATGAGAAAGGGCGAAAGCGAACAAGTCGTTGAAATTTTCCGCGATCAACTTGACGCAAATCTTGTTTATATCGACGCAACAGACCGTTTCCTTGATAAGCTTGTTGGCGTAGAAGATCCCGAAACGAAGAGAAAAATTATCGGCGGAGAATTCATTCGCGTATTCGAAGAGAAAGCGCGTAAACTTGAAGGCATTGAATTCCTCGCTCAGGGTACTATTTATCCCGACATTATCGAAAGCGACGGCGTTAAAGCGCACCACAACGTTGGTGGTCTGCCCGAAGATATGAAGTTCGATCTCGTAGAACCTATTAAACTTTTATACAAAGACGAAGTACGCGTAGTCGGCAGAGAGCTCGGTCTTCCCGCAGATATGGTTGACCGTCAGCCCTTCCCCGGCCCCGGTCTCGGCGTTCGTTGCCTCGGTGAAATCAAGCGTGATCGTCTTAAAGCGCTTCGTGACTCCGACGCTATTCTTCGTGAAGAATTTGCGGTTGCCGGTCTAGACAAGACGGTATGGCAGTACTTTACCGTCGTTCCCGACTTCCGTTCCACCGGCGTTAGAAACGGTAAACGCGTGTTCGATTGGCCTGTTATTATTCGCGCAGTAAATACCGTTGACGCTATGAGCGCTACCGTTCCCGACATCGAATGGACAGTTCTCAAGAAAATTGCGAGCAGAATACTTGCTGAAGTAGACGGTGTATGCAGAGTTCTTTACGACCTCAGCCCTAAAGCTCCTGCAACTATCGAGTGGGAATAAACTTATCAAACTTCTTCTAAATATAATAAACCCTTAGTCAATAAATACGTGACTAAGGGTTTTTCTTTAATGAGTAACCGGATTCTATTGGACGTTGCCGTCCTCTTTAATTGGTATTTTTTCGCGCGATCGTCTATTTCCAATTATTTCCGCATAAACAGCTCCGCCCAGAACGAGTATTGCGCCAACTATCTGTAAAGGTGTCATTATCTCGCTTAATAATATAACTGAGCATACTACTGAAATTAACGGTTCTACGTATCCGCAAATAGCAACTGTTTGCGACGGTAATTTGCCGATGGAAGAGAAATAAAGATAACATCCAACTCCGGTATTTAAAATACCTAAAAACAGTATGGGAACAATGCTGGTTGCTGTTAAATTAATCGAAAAGCCCTGTTTAAACCCGACGAACAACGCCACGAGGACAAATGCAATTAGAAGCTGTAGTGTGGAATTTTTCAAGCCTACGATGCTTTTCGCCTTTTTGTTAAAAATCACCATCATGGAATAAGTTATGGCAGACATTATTCCACAAAAAACTCCGAAAAAATCCCCGTTGGCAATAACTATATTACCATTTATCAAAAAAATCCCTATTATTACAGCAACGAATCCAAGAACTTTAAGCCAAACAAATTTTTCTTTAAACAACCACGGAGACAGGGCTATAACTATTACAGGACCGCCGTAATAAGTAAGTGTTGCAAGACTAACGCCTATTCTATCATACGCTTCGTACAAGAACATCCAGCTTGCGCCCATTGAAATTCCCGAAATAAGTAAACAAAAGAAATCCTTTTTATTGGTTATGCCTGTTCTATCTTTTGAAAATAAATAAACGACGAGCAGGAAAATTCCGCCTATCATAGCACGCATGAATACTATCTCATAGCTATTCATGTCTATGTATCGCGCAACAATACCGTTAAATCCGAATATTAATACCGAAAAAACGTATTTAAAGTAAGATAATGCCATACTAAAAACCAAGACGGGCTTATGCTTACGTCAACAACTCGGCGCCATACGGAACGCCACCCATACCGGAAAGAACTTTGTAATTACCAAAATCCAAACTGTCGTCGGGTACGACGTATATTCTTTTGTGCGACCATACTCCCGAACACTCTTTTGCAAAAGCGTTGTCATCAATTAAGTGCCTAGCAAGCGTTGGATGCGCAAAGATCAAAGCCATAGACACGTTATGGTTCATAAACAAGCCTTTAAGCCTATATTTAATAGCGCGTGAAACGTAAGCGTCAAGAAGCAAGTATCCCGTTCCGCCACAATAAGGACAAATATTCTGGCTGACTGAGCCAAGCTCCTGCCCTACCTTTTTTCGTGTAATTTCCACAAGTCCCAAGCCGGACATATCAAGCACTCTCGTCTTAACCCTATCAAAGAACAGTTCGTTCTTCAAAGCCTCGACGACGCTGACTTTGTGATCCTCGTCCATCATATCGATAAAATCTACGACGATTATACCGCCTATGTTTCTGAGTCTGAGCTGACGCGCAATTTCGCTTACCGCTTCAAGATTAGTCTTATAAACCGTATCTTCTCGATTGTCTTTGCCTAAGAATTTGCCCGTATTTACGTCAATTGCCGTCAATGCCTCTGTCTTTTAGATAACAAGGAAACCGCCCGACTCAAGTTCAACTCGCGGACTGTGAATTTCCGTAATATCGTTACCTATACCGAAATAATCGTAAATATCTTCTTCACGGTCATAGTAATCCACGTTACCTTTAAAATATGGGCAGAACAGATCAATCATTTGCCGTATATCTTCGGTCATCTGCTCGTTGTTGCAAATTACCGCTTCTACCTTGTCCGAAAGCATATCCCTTATCGTGCGATAAAGTATATTTCCCTCGTTGTGTATAAGAGCAACGCCGTCCGTTCTATCCCATTTTTGCTGTATTCTTTCGCCTGCTTTAATCAGGAATTTGGCTTCCTGAATAATTTCTTCGTCAGAAGCCGTCAGACAATTAGTACGCGCAATAAAACCACGCCCTTTGGGCGCTAGTGAAGAAAGGAGATCGGTAAGACGAGCGCGCAAAGGTTCACTTGTAATCTTGCCCGACACTCCTATAAAATCAAGATTATATAAATATACTACGTAATGACCGGGAATGGAAATATTGGAAGAAAGCTTCGG
Source organism: Clostridia bacterium (assembly GCA_017452405.1). GTDB lineage: Bacteria > Bacillota > Clostridia > Christensenellales > Pumilibacteraceae > Protoclostridium. Next base: position 4,649 of record JAFTMM010000098.1, read on the forward strand.
ACCTTTTAAGTCCGTTCCTTCCTTAATTGCCTGAACCATAACGTAATCACCCTCTCTTGCCAAAATGTCCTTGGGCATTTGCTCGTCGGCAAGTTCGGTTTTGCTTTCAAGTGATTCGCTTATATGCCAAAAGCCCGTACGGCTCTCTCCGATATCTACGAAGGCGCTTTGAAGACCGTCCACGACGTTCATCACTCTGCCTCTGTAAATATTCCCCGAAGTTTGCCGTTCGGCTAACGATTCGCTATAAAGTTCGGACAGTCTACCGTTCTCTATCAATCCGACGGTCGTATAGGACGATTCACTGTCAACCAAGATTACGTTTTTCTTTTGCTCACTATACACGTTAATCACTAACTGAAAATATTAATTCCGTCGTTATTATATCATATCAAAAGAGGTTTTGCAAGAGAAATCGCAGTAGAGTAAACGTCAAAATCTACTATTCTATCCGAAAGTTCGGTTTCCGTAATGGTTGCAACCACTTGCATATCATCATTTACCAGCAAAAACCTCGTATAATAATCAGGTCGAAGCATCTTATAAAGTTGAAGAATACTAGAGTCTTGTTTGACCATTAAATCTCTTACTTGCAGACCTTTTGACAATCTCTTAGAAGAATTAGTCACAGAATACAACCTCTCATACCCCACGTTTTTGTTTGGCAAAACTATGGAAGAAATAATAAACACACAAATAGTTGCATAGGTAAAGTTCATTCCTAAAATTATAAGAATGATGCAGGTTATTACCGAAATTACGCCGAATACTGCAGATACGATTCTTACCACTCTGTACGCATTTGATTGAGTTAATTTCAATGATAAGATACCGTGAAGCACCCTACCACCGTCAAGCGGAAATATAGGGATCAAGTTTATTACGGCAGTAAAGAGCGACGAATTTGCAATGACGTACGTTGCCGAGTAGGTTGATGGGAAAAGCCACCACACACCCACCAGAACTATCCAAAGAAAAAGATTAATTAGAGGTCCGGCTATCGCAATTTTGACCTCATCTTTGGGGAGTAGGAATTCAAAATCACCATCAATAGCAATACCGTACGGCATAATTTTAATCTTCTTCATTCTGTAACCTAACCGTTCCGAAACCAGCACGTGGGCAAATTCGTGTAGCATTAGAACCACTACGTACGATAATAGTTCTAAGCCGTAACCTAATAGAAACACACCCACTATCGCAACGAAAGTAAAAGGCGATATCGTTATTATATTAACGCGATTTCTCACTTTCTTTCCCACGTAAATAGTTATGCGAAAACGCTTGAGTTTATTCTCTTATAACTTCTCCGTTTTCGTATATTTCATCAGCAGAGAAAGCTATGCGAAAATTCACGTCACCCTCTTCATCAATGTCCGCAAAAACGGATAAGTCACCGTCAATCTCCATATATTCGGTGAGAACCGCAGTTAAATCGCTTTTTAGCGACTCGATTATTGAATTCAACGAGCCTACTTTTGAAGAAAACAAGTATTTTTTCAGGTTGTCCGATACGTTATTTCTCATAATTTTCTTTTGATACTCCTTCTGATTTTACCAAACAAACCTCTGTATTTTTTAGTTAAGTCGTAAATTTCCGGCGTACCCGATCTTATTCCACGCGCCAGCGCAAGACAAGCCGTATACCCTTCGGTTATCCCCGAATTAAAGGAATTACTTAATAAATTCATTTCGTCTTCATCGGGTATCATTCCGAATACTTCCACGCCCGTCAATCTTTCTACGTCCGTTCGCGTAAGCATTTCCCCAGATAGTACGAGATCTCCTCTCACCCTGTTAACTACGGTAAATATGCGGTTTATTCCGCTTTTTTTAAGCAAGCTCATTACCGTTTCTGCATCACGCACCGAACTTATATGAGGGGTGGTAACCACTACGGCTTCGTCACAAGAAGCTACTGCTCTTTTAAATCCAGCCTCTATGCCTGCCGGACAATCAACGAGTACGTAGTCGTAGCTTTGGGCAAGCCTTAGCACTATTTCTTTGACGTTCTGCCCGTTTATCATAGCTCTGTCATAGCTATGAGCTGAGGGCATAATGAACATACCGGGTTGCTCTACGTCCTCTATCAATGCCTGCCTTATTCTGCACCGCCCTTCGATAACGTCTACGAGATCGAACACTATTCGCGTGTCGATACCGAGTACGACGTCGAGATTATTGAGCCCGATATCCGCATCTATAACAGCCACTCGTTCTCCGAGAGACGCAAGGCATCTGCCGAGATTTGCGGTTATGGTCGTTTTGCCAACACCGCCCTTTCCGCTTGTAATTACGATAGTTCGTGCCATAGCAAAAACAATATTACCATTTACGAACGCTAAAAGTATCGGACAATTTGTAATAATATCGCAAAGAGTGTCAAAAGAAAAACGCGCAGATTGCTCCACGCGTCAGTAGCCTATTTTACCTTTGAGTCAATATCTCGTTTAAAAGCACCGGATTTGAGAGAAGTTTTCCTCCGCCAAACACGTTAGCGTATTCCGCATCAGGATGAACGGTAACAAGCATATTCAGTCTTTCCGCAAGAAGTTTAGCAAGCCCCGGAATTTTACTTCCTCCGCCCACGATATGCACTCCTCCCGAAGTGAGATCCGCGCCCGACTCGATAGATAGCGACTTGATTACGCTGTCAATTCCGTCTGCTATGCGGAGATAATACGGCATTAAAGCGTCCATGAAATCGGTAGCTTTTACGTTTAATCCCGACGGCGCATGTACGTTTAAGTCCATACCGTTAACCCACATGCTTGCCGTATCGTTGGCGTAAAGACTGCCTATTTCTTCTTTGGCTTTCGCAATCGAACTCATACCGAGCTTTAAGTTATATTTGCCGAGCAGGTAGTCACGGAAAGCTTTATCCATAAGATTTCCGCCGATACTGAGATTACAACCCTTGATTATACCACTTGAAGAAATAGCTGCTATTTCCGTTATTCCGCCACCTACGTTAACGATAAGGTTAACTTTATGGGAATGAACGGGCAGGTCTATACCAATAGCGGATAACACTATATTTTCTATAGCAATAATCTCGTTGATACCGGATTTACTAAAAACATCGTCGTAAAACCTACGTTCTTCAATAGTGAGTCCAATAGGAACGCCTACGATTGCTTTAAACTTAGGCGCAAACAGTCGTGGACGAAAAAGTTTTTTCAAAAACTCCGTAAGCATATCTCGACATGCGTCGGGATCAGATATAAAACCGCCCGTCACGGGATAACTAAGCGTAGTATTTTCGGTAATGCGTCCGCTCATAAACGAAGCTGTTTTTCCAACTGCCCTTACCTTTCCAAGCTTTGAGTCACCGTTATAAGCAACCATGGTCGGCTCGTGAAGTACGATACCGTTCCCCGGCAAATATATGGAAGTATTTGACGTTCCTATAACGATGGCAAGCTCTTCTGTCATGTAAAATTCTCCCTAACAAGCGTATCTACCAGCCTTACAGGCAAACCCAATACGTTGTCGTAATCTCCCGTAACTTCTTTAATCAGCGAAGCAAGTTCGCTGTCCTGCAAGCCGTAACCGCCTGCTTTATCAAACGGTTTTCCGGTTTGGACGTAATTAGTAACTATCTTATCGTCATACGGCGCAAAAGTCACGAAACTTTCCTCGCACGACGTTACGCATTTACTCTTATCGGTAAGGCATACGCCTGTAATTACCGAATGAGTCCGTCCGCAAAGACGGCGAAACATCTCATACGCTTCCTCTACGCTTTTGGGCTTACCGAGCTTAGCGTCATCTAAAAAGACCATAGTATCCGCGCCGAGCGTCAGTTCCCCTTCGCAAACGGCGCGCGCTTTCTGTTCCGCAAGCTCCATAACTATTTCGCGCGGATTGTCTTTCGTGATAATTTCGTTTACGGCGGACGGCTTAACCGTCACTTCAAGATAGTCTAATTTTTTAATCAGCTCCACTCTTCTCGGAGAAGCCGAGGCAAGTGTTAATTTCATTAAAGTATATCCAAATTCTTGGAGTATGCTCTTGCAAACTCTGCGCGTGCGGTAAGCGCGTCCTTTATTTCAAGCGAGCAGTCACCTTCCGCTTCCGTCTTCATTATTACCGAATCACCGAGTACGTCGCAGTTTATAGACTTAATTCCACCGCTCATGGATCTGTCAAGCGACTCCGCAATACGGAGAATTACCGACAGTTTCATAACCGCACCGAGATCCTCTTCGCTAAGAACGTCTTTATACTTCGACCACTCCTGCATACTAAATTCGTTAGGATGGTGTCCTTGCGCTACGAACGCAGCAAGAAGCAAATCTCTGTGCGTAAGACCGTAAAGCGAAGAATTGAGTATGAAATAGAACGAATGCTTATTGTGCGCGTAATACTTAAGACGCGAACCTACGTCGTGCATGAGAGCGGCTACGCGAAGCACTTTAACGTACATTCTCGGAAGCTTATGAAGCACGCGAAGCTGTTTATAAAGCATAATGGAAAGATTGCACACCTTTTCGCAATGCTTAATATTCTGATTGCAATAATAAAGTTGCGTATAAACGGAGTGAGCTACGATATCGCTTATAGGTTTCTCCATAGTCATGGGAACGGCGTGATTGAACATAATGCCTTCACGAAGTCCCGAAGCGGAAATAAGCGTACGTTCAAAATTAGTACAATCAAGGAAAGACTTGATAGTAGCAAGAGCGGCAACGAAGATGTCCGCGCGCTCTTCATTAAGTCCTTTAATTTTTGCGCGCTTGTCCACGGGAAGAACCTTAATCGTATCGTAAATATTAGTAAACTCGTCCTTACCCACCACGTAATTATGAATAACCGAAAGCGGATAACGTCTGAGTCTTTGGCTGATAGTTGCAAGGTTTCTGAAAGAACCGCCTACGCCGACCATTTGATAATCGGGCTCGATTTCTTTAAGCCACTCGATTTCCGAAAGTTGGTTGGTTACGTATTCTTCAATAAGCGCAGCGCAAACCTCCGGCGGATTGGTTCCGTCGTTAAACAGGTCGCTGAGCGTTATTGATCCGAAAGGAAGAGTTGCTCTGTTAAGCACGTTTCTTCTGTTGTACTGCACGATTTGCAGACTGCTTCCGCTTATGTCTATAATGACGCCCTTGGGACAATCCATGGAATTGATTACGCCATGATAAATAAGCTGAGCTTCTTCCTCTTCGCTGAGTACGCGAAGCTTAAATCCGCAGGTCGCGTTTACTTCTTCAAGGAAACTCTTCTGGTTCGTTGCTCTGCGTATTGCATTAGTCGCTACAGCGTAGATCTTATCTACGTTATTGGTGTCGCAAAGCTTTTTAAACATCTTCAAAGTTTTAACAGCCTGCGCAATTCTCGAAGGTTTAATATAACCGTCGCGTTCCATATCCTGTCCAAGTCTTACTGTTTCGCGCAATTCATCGAACACTACAAAATGGCCGTCGTTGTGACCAACTTCAAGGACATAGGCCAATATAAGTTTAGCTGAATTACTACCCATGTCGATTACGGCAATTTTTTCCATATAACTCCTTCTTATAACAAAAAATATATACTTATAGCTATAGTCTCACTAATAACCAATGTAATTATAACACATAATTTTCACAAAGTAAATCCCTTTTTCAAAATTTCTTTGCATATATTTTAAGTTTTTGTTTACTTTGCACGAAATTTCAGTTATAATGTAGGAAGTATGAAGATTTCCGCCAAAACTTACGTTACGATTCTTCTAGTAATAGCGCTCAGCGTTTCCGCTTTGCTTTTTCCGATTACTGCAGAAAATTATTATGCAAACGCTCAAACTGCCACCGCTTTAACCTACGAATACGTTATGTCTGCGCCTATAGCCGTTACGGCAGACGGGGACAAACTTTTCGTAATCACAAATGCCGGACAGATCGTATCCGTTTCGGACGGAATGGAAATCGTGTCGGAAACCACGGCGACCGATTTTGCCATAAGCAACGGTAAGACCGTTACCCCATTACACGGCGGATTTGTGTTTGCCGGGCAGGTTTCGGGAGAAATAACTTCAACGGCAATTTATCTTTACGACAACGGGGAGACCGTACTTGCTAACGCAGATAACGGTTCGACCTTCTTATGCGGTACGATTTATGACGATAAAATTTACGTTGCCGTGAATAAAGGCGATAGAACTTCATTATATGCTTATTCCGTAACGGACGGCACTCGCCAGCTCGTTAAATACGAACTTAAAAGCGATGGAAACTTCACTGCAATGGTAGCGCATAAAACAGCTGACAGTGCTAGTATTTATTACGCAACGGACTACTCACTTTACGAAGTCGGCAAGTCGGGCAGTTACGACGTAGGCGTAATCACTTCCCTCGCCCATGACGGAACGGATTTATACTACACGACCAGATCAGGCAAGTTGTGCAAATTTGCTGACGGACTCGGTCAAACCGTATTCAGCGCGTCCGAAAAAATTTCCGTCTCTTCAAGAAAAAATTACGTTGCGTTCGCAAACAAAGGCAACGACCGAGTTACGGTAATGGACGATAACGGAACTTACCATTTTTCCGTGCCCTCGCCCTCAGGCGTAGCAATCGGCTATGACGGTAGCCTGTTCGTATCATCTGAAAATGCGATATATAGTTACGACGGAAAAAACGGAGTTTTAAAAGACGAATTCAAGTTTGATGGCGCCTACGAATATTTTTCCGAAATCAAAGTTGATTTATCCGACGTATCCGGTTCAACGGTATACGCAATAACCGATAGCGGAAAGCTCGTTCGCAGTTCGGATACGGCAAGCCTTATGGGCGTTGCCTGCGTGGAAATCACTCCTTTGGGTGAGATTTTCATAATGGCTACGGACGGTTCTGTTGCAAAATACGACGATACTTTATCCGTTAAAAACGACGTGCTTACTGCGGGAAACTATACGGACATGGTCGTAGATAACGCAGGAAACGTATACCGCTTATCAAGCGACGGAGTATATAAAAACGCAGATACTTCGCCTGTTTATTCCGCCGAAAACCTTAGCGAAATAGCGCTGTCCTATGCTGAGATTGCAGACAATGGTTCAGTCGGCTACGGCGACGTAATTGCTGTAAATAACAAACTTTGCGAGTCAACCGTTATTGCTCGTAGCTCGATAGGCACGAACATGATGGACGATCCGAACGCCGACGAATATAAGACGTTTGTAAGCGGAATTACCGGCGAAAGCGCAAACGGCGCAAGCTATGCTCTTGACGTTAGACGCGCTAAAAATCACGCGGAAATTTACGACGTTCCGATGGAGTTGCCTAGCGCTACCAGCGTTGCTCTTACGCAGAATTCTTACGTTATCGTACTCGGCAAGTACAAGGAAACGGACTACTTATACGTTATCGCCGAAGCTCCTAAATCAAGCGTTTACGGTTTCGTCAACAAAAATATGCTGTCGAATTTACTCCCTCTTGAAAAAGTGGAGGATGAATCAAACTGTACGGCAGTTAGCATTGCAAACATATACAAATATCCCTCCCTTTCCGCGCCTATTATCTCTCAGACCAAGGTAGGAGGTTATTATCCCATTAAGGATTTTGTAAGCGCTTATTCAGACGCAAACGGTCAAAGCTGGAGAAGAATTGAGTACACGGATGGCGGGGTGACCTGCGACGGATACGTTCTCCGTAGCAACGTAGCAATAGGCGGAGTAGTCGGCGGTGAATATAAAGATATCGTAACCGACGCCGAGATCAAATGCGATACCGAATTTGTACTGACGTACTTTGAGCCGAACGAAAACAGCGTTCTCGGACAGATCAAAAACGGCACTAAAATTCAGCTTGAAGAGCCGTTTAAAAAGGGTAACGAATTCACTAAAATAACTTACATCATAAACGAAGAAACCGGAGCTACGACAACTTGTTACGTCAAAACGGAGCACGTAAAACACACGGAAGCCGGCTCTTATCAATTAGTAATGTTCATCGTCGCAGGTGTAATAATTGCGTCTGTAATTATCTTAATTATCGTTGCAGTTAAGCGAAAGAGAAAAATCAATTAAACGTGAATTATAAGTAAGAACTGCTACCACGTCGGGTAGCAGTTCTTTTCATTCAGCATTATTATCTTCCGAATATATATCTATTCTGCCTACGGAAATTTCGTATGCCGTGCGCGTTTCACTAATCTCCTCGCTTAATTTTTTGACGTATTGTCTTGACTGAATTCGTCCGTTGATTATCAGTTTTGTTCCCACCGAAAGCATTTTTCCGTAACGAGCGTTTCTTCCCCACGCTATGCACGGTATGTAATCGGACTTATTAAACGCTCTGTTGACTGCGACGAGAAGATCACATATTTCACGGCTGAGTGGCGTCGTTCGATATATGGGTTCTTTGCAGACGTAGCCTATTAGCTCAACACTATTGGGATTAGTTCCGCATTCAGCAGGATCTAAAAATTCCTTTACGAATACGGTGAGCATGAGTTTTGAATGGCTTTCAATAACTTTGTTGTAGCTACGGAATTGCCCCTCAAGAGCAATGGTATCGCCTGCCCTAATCGTACTACCGAGTAGCACCCTTTCCGCTACGGTAACGGGTATTACGTCACGTTGCTCACTAAGGCGCGGAACGCTGAGAGAAAACTCGTAGAATCCCTCGCCGTATAACTCGTGACTAAGCGTAGGTTCACTTTCCACAATTCCACAGAGTATAACTCTGTTCGTCGTTACTTGATTTTCGTTCGTCATATTATGTACTCCTTATCTGTCTTCCCGTATGGTCGATAGTGTAATTTTCTCGATAAATTAGATCACCTATCGTCACACAAGTAAAGCCTTTGTTTTTCAATCCTTCAAGCACTAACGGTAGCGCTTCGAGTGTATGTTCTCCGTCGTTGTGCATTAATACTATACTTCCGCATTGAACGCGGTCAAGTACGCGCGTAGCTATATTACCTGCCGATAACCCTTTCCAGTCCAACGTATCCACGTCCCATTGAATGGTATATAAACCAAGAGCTTCCGCCGTGCTTATAAGCGTATCGCTGTAAGAGCCAAAAGGCGGTCTAAACAGCTCTACACTCTTACCCGTAACGTCATGAATTAAAGACATAGACGTTTCAAGTTCGAGTTTAATATCCTGCGCAGACATCTTAGCCATATCGGGATGCGTATTCGAATGAGTACCTATTTCCATTCTTCCGCTATCTGCCAAGGCTTTGAGTTTATCGGGATACTTCTCTGCCCACATTCCCACCGAAAAGAAAGTAGCGCAAGCATCGTATTCGCTAAGCGTTTGCAGTAAACCGAGCGTCTTGTCCGCGCCCCATGCCGCATCAAAGGACAACGCAACCACTTTTTCCTCCCTTTCGACCGAATATATAGGCAAAAGTCTGGGCGTTTTTCCAAGATATACGCTTTCCGAATCGGTAACCGCTACGGCGACCAAAGAGGTCACGAGTATGATTAAAACTAGCGCCATGCTAATCACGTTTCTTACGTTTGCTACTACGATTTTCAAATTACTCTCCGATTATACCTAAATTATTTGCGAATATTTCGACAGTTTTTGCAAATTATTGTCCTAATTTGTCTTTTTTGTCATAACATTCGGAAACTTATTTACAGTTGAGTATATGAAATCGAAAGAAGTTTAATTCCGTTTATTTTTCTTTAGCACCGATGTTAGCTGAATAACTCCGAGAATCATAAGAAACCAACCGAAAATTACGGAAAGCGTTTTTCCGTCCACGTTGAGCGCAAGTATCGATGCAGGTATACATACTATTACTGCAGGCAGGGCTACGGATAATAAGTAACGAGGTTTTAACAATTTATTTTTAGCGTGAATTACTATGCTTGCTACCGACATAGGCACGAAAGCTATAAGATTAACAGCCTGCGCGGTATGTTGGTCAAAGGCGCAGAACGCAGTTAAAAGAGGAATAAGCAGAGTTCCTCCGCCCATTCCCATTCCACCTATTATTCCGCCTATTATTCCGACCAAAACCAGCGACATTTTAAAAAGCCATGCGCGCCCCAGCGAAAATCATAAGCAAGGCAAACGCTACCGCAATTATTCTGCCCTTTAGTTTTTTGAGCAATACCGAACCTATAACGCCACCGACAATTACGCCTAAAATTATAGGAACGTTGGCTTCAAAAGCAAACTTACCACTCGTCCAATAGACGATTGCGCTCGCTATGCAAATCGGAAATATTATAAGAACGGTCGTTGCATGACTGACTTTAACGTCCTCTTTCAGCCCTTTTTCGAGTAAAGGTACGCTTATCATGCCACCGCCTCCGCCAAGAAGTCCGTTTATTAGCCCCACGACTCCCCCTGTCAAGAAGGTCAGTAATCTTTTTCTTTTGATTTTTCTCAAGTTACAATGCCCCCATTAGCCCTATATTATATAATATATATAAATTCACTTAAAATTTTTGCAATACTATGGCGTAAATCGTTTGCATATTAGACCCAATTAGGGTATAATGTAGCAAGTATTATTATAATGAAACCGTACGCGGTTAAATATTCAAGGAAGTCAACTAATGCAAGCTAACAAAACTTCGTTAAAACAGAAATTGACAGCAATACTTATCGCCATTGCGATAGTTATGTCAGCTTTTTCATTTGTCGCTTTTGGGCGCACGACCTCGGCAGACGCAGCCGTTACCGAATCTTTCCTAAACGAAAGTGTAAGCCTTAGTAACGGTGAATTCTCCGAGTCTACGGGCGATATGCCGGGCACTCCCGGTAGCTGGACAGGCACCGCTCTCGGAGAAGATTCTCAGGACACCGCAGTAAGTGGCGTCGTAGATCTGGGACTTTCTAACTTCGTATCTGCCGAAAGCAATAATATCGAAAAGTACAAACTCGATTCATACGACGAGTTTAAACACGGTCTTAGTAGTCCTATTACTCCTTTCGGACTTGAAGATGGAAAATTCGAGGATTCCGACAGTCAGGCGTTGATGATAAACTCCAACGGTTCGGAAATTGCCTACGGCTATAAGTCCTCTACCGTTTCCCTTTCAGCTAATTCTTACTACAAGATAAGCGCGTGGATTAAAACCGGTTCGTTCGGAAGTGACGTTACCGACGGCGCAAGCATAAAGGTAGAGGGACTCAAAAATCCGCTCGTATTCCGTGGAATCGATACTTCGGCAAATGAGAATACGGTAGAAGCCAACTACGGATGGTCGCAATATTCCTTCTTCGTTGAAACCTCCACGATGTATGATGCGTCCATTACCATTAGCCTTCAGCTGGGCGACTCTTATACTTACGAAAAGAATGGAGTAAGCCACTCCATGCGTTATACGGCTAACGGCTACGCTTTCTTCGATCACGTAACTATCGAGCAGTTCGCTCCCATTTATTTCGATAAGGAAATTGAGAACGTTAACAGTGAACGTGAATTTGAAAATCCCGACGTAGATACAAGAAAGTATTTCGTTAACGACGAAGGCACGTCGATGTATTATAGCGAAAGCGGAGCTGAATATCTCGCTATAAATTCTAACGGTGACATTATGTCCCCCGATGATGCGGGCTATTCCGCAAGTGAAATCGGTAGCTTTGACAACGGCTGGTCGGGTTGGACCGCTGCTGAAGGTAGCTACGGCGGTTACGCTCCTAACGTAAACGTATTTAACGGAGAAATGCCCGAGTATGGAATTATTGGTGAAGTTCCCTACTCTCCTAACGGCGCTAACGACAGAGTATTCTCGCTTAGCACGTATGAATATGAAGGCGATCCCGAAAAAGGTCACTTCAAGAGTGAGGCAATTGGTTATAAGTCCGATTATTTCAACGTAAACAGATATAAGAATTACCGCGTAAGCATATGGGCTTACGGTATCGGTGAAAACGTAGCAAGCGCCGCCATCAGCGGTTTTGATTACAAAGGCGCAAACAACGAATTAGGTTCGGTTGATTACGGCAAAGGTCAGCTTCGCGTGGAAAGTGAGTCTGTATCGAGCGATTCCTCCAACACTACCAGAAACGGTTGGAAGGAAATTGCCTTCTATCTCAAGGGTTCGAGCTTCACCGATTATAAAGTTCGCGTTGAGCTTTGGTTGGGTAAAAAATCCGCAGCAGCGCAAGGTGTTGCCCTCTTCGATAACGTTCGTATCGAAGAAATTACTGCAAAAGAATACACCGATTATTCGGGTAACGGCAAGTCGGTTTCCTTCGATCCTGCCGCAGCATCCAGCACTATCACGAATAACGAATTTGATAACATCGAAGCGTATGATGATTACAGCTTGCAACCCTTTACTCCTTCAGGTTGGACACTTATGACCGCAGGTGAAGACGAAACTACCGGCATGAGCACCAACGTTAACGATGAAGATTATCGTGATTGGTTCG